>NZ_DASVSI010000001.1:0-80147 GCF_036388155.1 Hymenobacter sp.
GACTTGCACGTGGAGGTGGAAGATGCCATTGTGAGCACGAGCAACCACAAGCCCCGCATTCCGCGCTCCGATGAGGACGACTATTCCGAAGCGGCCATCGCGGCCCGGCAGCGTTTCGCCGAGCAGTTTTCGGGCAAAGAATTTCAGCACCTCAAGCACTATTCCTTCGATGCCCACAAGCTGCGGGGCAACTGCGAGCACTTCATGGGCGTGGCCCAGATTCCGGTGGGCCTGGCCGGCCCCCTGACCATGAACGGCGAGCACGCCCAAGGCGATTTCCTGATTCCGATGGCCACCACCGAGGGCACCTTGGTGGCGAGCTACAACCGCGGCATGCAGGTGCTGAACCTGTGCGGCGGCGTGAAGTGCACCGTCATCGGCGATGCCATGCAGCGGGCCCCGGTTTTCGTGTTTGCGGACGCCCGCGGGGCGCGCGATTTCGGCCTGTGGGTAGAGGAAAACATCGACCAGATTCGGCCGCAAGCCGAAAGCACGTCGAGCGTGGCCAAGCTGCAATACATCGATACCTACCTGAGCAACAAGTTTGCTTATCTGCGCTTCAACTTCAGCACCGGCGACGCGGCCGGGCAGAACATGGTGGGCCGCGCCACTTTCGCCGCCTGCTCCTGGATTTTGGAGAACTACAAAGACCACAAAATCGAGCATTTCTACCTCGAATCGAACTTTGCGACCGACAAAAAAGCCTCGCAAATCAACGTGATGCGCACCCGCGGCAAGCGCGTGGTGGCCGAGGCCGTGGTGAGGCGCGACGTGCTGCAGCAGCGCATGCGCGTGACGCCCGAACAGCTGGCCTACCACGGGCAAGTGAGCAACGTGGGCGCGTTCATTTCGGGCGCCAACAACAACGGGGCGCACTCCGCCAACGGCATCACGGCCCTGTTCATCGCCACCGGCCAGGACGTGGCCAACGTGAGCGAATCGAGCGCCGGCATTCTGTACTCGGAAGTGACCAAGGAAGGGGATTTGTACATCAGCATCACCATTCCCTCGCTCATTGTGGCCACCCACGGCGGCGGCACGGGCCTTGCCACCCAAAACGAGTGCCTGCACATGCTGGGCTGCGTGGGCCGCGGCACCGTGCGCAAGTTTGCCGAAATCGTGGCCGGCGTAGTGCTGGCCGGCGAGCTGAGCCTGGGCGCCGCCATCAGCAGCTCCGACTGGGTGAGCAGCCACGAGCAGTACGGCCGCAACCGCTAGGGTTACTGCTTCTGCTTTCCAACGTCGTCGTTGTGGCCCACCAACCTTGGGTTATGGCGACGACGTTCGTGCGTTGCACAAGCCCATTCATCGAAATAGCAGTTGTTTGAAGTCGGGGGCACCGGTCGTGGCACGGTGCTTGGAAAGGCGCTCACGGGTGCTTAGTTACTGACATTACTGTCGTATTTTTGACACCCTTTTCCCTATCCAATTATTCCCACCAGGTGAAGCAACGGTTTTTCTTATTCGCGATTTTTATAGCCGCTATTGGCCAACCTGTGTTGGCCCAATCCAACCGGGAACTGGCCGAAGCCCGCGCCGTGCACCAGCAAGCCAACGCCGGCGCTTCGGGCAAAGCCCTCCGCGTAGCCCTCAAGCAGCAGCCCGCTGGCTACATGGGCCAAGGGGCCTTTCAGTTTGGGGCCCTGCGCACTTACGACGGCCGCTACCGCCCCGTGCCGGGCCTGCGCTACCACGCCGGACTGCGGCTGCTGGAAGCCCAAGATTCCGTCAACAACGATTCGACCCAGCTCTGGCCCGCGGGCGGCCTCCGGGGCTTCGACCTGGGCGAGGCCGGCGACGCCGAAATGCCGCTGCGACGCTTCCGCACCCGCCTGATAAAGGAAGGCGCTGCCGGCACCCGCCGCGAGTTTGTGGAAATACTGACGGCCATTGACGCGGGCCCTTTGGTGCTCGCCTGGATGTATTCGTTGGGGCCAGAGCCGAACGCAAAGGGCGTGCGCCCGCTGGTCGGCACGCTGGTAGCGGGCTCGGGCACCAACGGGGCCGAGCCGTTGCGAGTGCTGGAGGCCGACCAGCCGTCGGTGCTGCGCCTGTTTGGCGGCCGGGCCGACGCCGTGCGCAAGTTTGTCGCCACCGAACGACTCGACTACACCCGCCCCGCCGACATTGCCCGCATGATGGATTACTACAACCGGGTAGCGGTGATTAAATAGCATTCCGCAACATATTGAACAACAAAAAAGCCGCTCTTTGGAGCGGCTTTTTTGTTGTAGTAGCCTGGAAGCCTATAGTGGGTCGGCCGTCACTTTAAAAGTGGCGTCGGAACGTACTTTAAACGTCGTGAAATTGAAGCCCACTGTTGTGGCCACCGACGTCAAATCGTAGGTCTCAGACTTCAGGTATTCGTCAAGTCTAGCCTTGGTGGGCACGAGCGTAAGGGTGTTGACGCCCTGGGGCACGTTGTCGATGCTCGCCAGCAGAATTTTGTTGTTGGCGTTGGTGCTGATATACAGTTCCAGCTTTTGCAGGAAGTCGAAGTTGCTGCCAGCGGGCTCAGTTATGGTCAGGACGAACTTATCGAGCAACACGTCTTTCACCTTATCGCGGGTGGTTTTGTTGTTGCGGAACGAGTCTTCCGACTTGGTTCTCACGGTCACAGGGGCCAGCTGCGCGCCGCCCACATAGCCCGGAATTTGCACCTCCTGCATCACGTCCACCGTGAAAGTCAGAAGTCGGTCAATCTTTTTGCAGCCGACAAAAGTGAACAGGGCCACCAAGGGCAATAAGAGGAGGAGCTTTTTCATTGGTCTAAAATACGTTAGGATGAATATAGTTGAAAGAGAGAGGTTGTGAACGTAAATGAATAAAGCTTGGGCTAGTCCATCATGTCAGCCGAGCGCGGCGGGTCGGGCACAAAGCCGGGGTTCCAGCTCATGGGGTAGCGCGCGTCCACATACGGCAGCGCGGCCTCGGTGAGGTAAAGCGGCCGGAACGTGTCGACCATCACGGCCAGCTCGTGGGTTTCTTTCTTGCCGATGCTGGCTTCCACGGTGCCGGGGTGCGGGCCGTGCGGCAGCCCCGTGGGGTGCCACGTAAACGAAGCCAGGTCCACGCCCTTGCGCGACATAAAATTGCCAGCCACGTAGTACAGCACCTCGTCTGAGTCGACGTTGGCGTGGTTGTAGGGCGCCGGAATGCTCAGCGGATGGTAGTCGAACAAGCGCGGCACGAAGGAGCAAATGACGTAGTTGTGCCCTTCAAACGTCTGGTGCACGGGCGGCGGCTGGTGCAGGCGCCCAGTGATGGGTTCAAAATCGTGAATGCTGAAGGCGTAAGGGTAGAAGTATCCGTCCCAACCCACCACATCAAACGGGCAGTGCGCGTAGGTGAGCTGATGCAGGAAGCCTTCCTTTTTAACCTGCACGAGGTAGTCGCCTTCGGGAAAGTCGTCGGTGATGAGTTCGGTGGGCGGGCGCATGTCGCGCTCGCAGTACGGCGAGTGTTCCAGCAGCTGGCCGAAGTGATTGCGGTAGCGCCGCACGGTTTCCACGGGGCTGAACGACTCGATGATGAGCAAGCGGACGGGGCCTTCCTCAAAGTGCAGCTGGTGGATGATGGTGCGGGGCACCACCACGTAGTCGCCGGGCTCGAAGGCCACCTTGCCCATCTGGCTCCAGAGCTCGCCGCGGCCTTCGTGCACGAAAATCACCTCGTCGGCCTGGGCGTTTTTGTAGTAGTACCCCATCTGCTTCTCGGTGGGGTTGCAAATGCTCATCGTCACGTCAGCGTTGCCGAGCAGCGTCTGGCGGGCGGCCAGGTAGTCGCCGCCGGTGCTGGTTTGGGCCAGCGTGCGCAGGTGTTCGGGTTGGAGCGGCCGGTCTTTCAGCAGCTTGGGCGCGTAAGGCCGGGGCTCGCCCACGTGCTTTATCTGGGTGGGTGGGTGCACGTGGTAAAGCAGCGACGACACGCCATGAAAACCCAGCGTGCCCACCAGCTGCTCCGAATAGAGCGAGCCGTCAGGCTGGCGGAATTGGGTGTGGCGCTTGCGCGGAATTTGACCAAGGCGGTGGTAGTGTGCCATACAATCAGGGGGTGGGAATAGCTGCGCTGACCTGCGGTTGGAGCAGTGAAGGTACGAGCTTGGCCTGTTTCCGTTCGGGACAAGCCCCCAACGCGCTTGCTCCGCAATAATTAAGTCCCAGCCCAGCACTCACCTGCCAGACTGGGACTCAGTATCGATAATATAATGGGTAATGGTGTTGGAAATAGATAAAAGTGGTGACCAATAAGTGGACGGTAATAGAGAAAAAGCAGTAGGTTGTTTTAGTAAGTCAAGCAGTTGAGTTTATTTTCCGAGCAGTGCCAGCTGAGCGGTGCTGTCGCCAACGGCGTGCAGCGCGCGCTGCAATTCGGGGTCTTGCTCGCGCAACACCGTGTAGTAAGCCACCGAGCCGTAAGCGCTGCGGGCAATGAAGGCCTTGAGTTGGTTGCGCAGCAGGGGCGCACAGCGGCGCATGGTGGCCACGTCGCTCGCAAGGCCCACTTGCTTGGCTTGCGCGGCCAGGCCCACCAACTGCGCATCGGTGATGCGGAAGGTGGCATTGAACTGCTCGAAGCGCAGCCCCTCCAGTTCGGCTTTGTGGGCTTGGTAGAAAGAGAGCGCGAAAGCCCGGGCCACGCCGTGGCTCAGCATTTTGGTGAAATAGGCCGAGTGGGCCATCGAGTCACGCGGCACAAACACGTCCGGCGTGATGCCGCCGCCCCCGTACACCGTGCGGCCATGGTCGGTGCGGAAGCGCAGTTCTTTGGCAAAATGAATGCTGTCGGCCGAAGCCAATTCGCCGCGGCTGGCGCGGGTGGCTAGCTCCCGGCTGTACTCCGCGTAATTGGCGCCGTACGGCTTTTGAATGGAGCGGCCAGCGGGCGTGTAGTAGCGCGCAATGGTGAGGCGCAGCTCGCCGCCGTCGCTCAGGGTGATGGGCTGCTGCACCAGGCCCTTGCCAAAGGTGCGGCGCCCCACCAGAATGGCGCGGTCGTGGTCTTGCAAGGCCCCGGCCACCACTTCCGCCGCCGAAGCGCTGCCCTCGTCCACGAGCACCACCAAAGCGCCTTCTTCGAATTCGCCGGCTACTTTGGCATAGGTCTGGGAGTCGTACTGCTCGCCCTTGCCGTCGGTGTACACGATTTTGCGCGAGCCGCCGATGAACTCGTCGGCCAACCGGGTAGCGCGGTCGAGGTAGCCGCCGGGGTTGCCGCGCAGGTCCAGCACGAGGCGGGTCAGGCCCTGCCGCCGCAAATCGGCCAGCGCGGTCTTGAATTCCTCGTAGGTGCCCGAAGCAAAACGGCTCACTTTGATGTAGCCCGTCTGGTCGTCCACCAGGTAAGCCGCGTCAACCGACGTATTGGGAATGCGGCTGCGGGCAATGGTCAGGCTGAGCGGCCGGGCCTGGCGGGCCCGACGCACCTCCACGGTGATGCTGCTGCCGCGGGGGCCGCGCAGCAGCTCCGACAAGCGGGCCCTGCTCAGGTGCATCCCCGAGGTACGCTTGCCGCCGATGCTCAGAATCTGGTCGCCGGGCTGCATGCCGGCTTGCTCGGCAGGGCCACCGCTGAGGGGGGCCACCACGGTCATGGTGTCGCGGAAGAGGTTGAACTCGATGCCCACGCCGTCGTAGTCGCTTTGCAGGAAAGCGTCCGACCGGTCGCGGTCACGGTTGGGGATATACACCGAATGCGGGTCGAGCTTTTCGAGCATCTGCGCCACGGCGAAGTCGGCCAAGGCATCGGTGTCGACGGAATCGGCGTAGTCCCGGTCGACGTAACTCAGAATTTCCTTGAATCGGAGGTAGCCCCGGGCCGTGCCGTCAGGATTGTCCGACGAAGGACGGAAAGGGTTGTTGGCTATTAGTATTCCGCACCCCATGGCCAGCGTCAACAGCAACGCCTGCCGCAGTCCCGCCCGCCGCCGCGAGGCAGTAGGCTGGCCGGTTTCCGGGGCAGCTGGCGGGGTGAAAGACATGGGCCGAATAGAGGTGTTGATGAATAGCAACTGGTTAAATGAGATTCAAAACTATTTAAATTTTCTCAGTTCAAAGCGAATAAATATCGGAAAGGCTAAATTTCATTTATAAATACAATAGTTTACATAAAAAGCCTAAATAATGGGCTATTACAGCGGCATATTACAATTTATAAACTTACCCTATAACTAAAATAATTCGATTGCAATTTATAATTTTACCATTAATACGTTTTTATCCTTTCGATGAAATGGAGTGGATTCGCGACGAGCGTGGTGAGATGAATGGTCAAGGATGGCGGTAGGTTGAGGCGGTGTGGTTATGGCGGGGCTACTGCGCTGGATTGGGGCCTTGCCGGCGCCGTATCTTTGCGCTGCGCTTTGGCGCTCCTCTCCTATTTGCTTCAACTGCTTTCTGGCTTATGGGCCGCATTCTTGCCATCGACTACGGAAACAAGCGCGTGGGCCTGGCCGTGACGGACCCGTTGTGCCTGATTGCTTCGCCGCTGGAGACCATTCACAGCCAAGACTTGGTGGCGTACGTACTGGCTTACCACAAGCGCGAGCCGCTTCGGGCCGTGGTGGTGGGCATGCCGCGCACGCTGCTCAACGAGCCCACCGACGTGACCAGCGCCGTGGTGGGCTTGGTGCGCCGCCTGCGCCGCGAGTTGCCGGACGTGCCCGTGCACGAGCTGGACGAGCGGTTTACCTCGCGCATGGCCCACGCCACCATGCTGGCGGGCGGGTTGGGCCAGAAAGCTCGCCGCGACAAGGCCACGGTCGACCGCATCAGCGCCGCCATCATTCTGCAGTCCTTCCTCGAATCGCCGCTGATGAAGGAAGTGTAGATATCGGTTATCAGTTGTCAGTTGCTCGTTGTCCGTTGTTAGTTGTTCGTGCGCTGTCATTAAGTCTTATTTAGAAACGGGCTTGAATCCTAACAGCGGACAACGACCAACTGACAACTAATAACCAACAACGACCCACTGATAACCAATAACTGACAACTAGAAATGATTTACTCCATTGTCGCCATCGGCGACCCGGTGCTGAAAACCAAAGCCAAGAACCTCCCCACCGACTTGCCCGCCGCCGAACTGCAGCAGCTGATTGCCGACATGTTCGAAACCATGTACTACGCCCACGGCGTGGGCCTGGCCGCGCCACAGATTGGCAAGGGCGTGCGCCTGTTTGTGATGGACTCCGGGCCGATGGTGGAGGTAGACGAGGAAGACCGCGAAGAAGACGAAGTGCTGGAGGAGCCCGTGAAACGCGCTTTTCTCAACCCCGTGATGGTGAGCGAAACCGGCGAAGAATGGGGTTTTGAAGAAGGCTGCCTGAGCATTCCGGGCGTGCGCGAACTCGTGCACCGCCACGCCGACATCGTGCTGCGCTACGAAGACGAAAACCGCCAGGTGCACGAAGAAGCTTTCTCGGGCATGGCCGCGCGCATCATTCAGCACGAGTACGACCACCTCGAAGGCATCCTGTTCACCGACAAACTGTCGGGTTTCAAAAAGCAACTGCTGAAGGGCAAGCTGGCCCGCATCAGCAAGGGCGACGTGAAGCACGACTACCGCATGAGGTTTGCGGCCGACGGCAAGCGGCGGTAGCAGCTACAGAGAGCTACCAAGGGGCGGACCGTTCATTCAGGTGCTTGATTTTGCGGGCATTCGCCGTACCTTTTGTGCGTGAAAAAATACGGAATTTTATTGTTGTGCAGCGTCTCGCTGCTCTTGTGCGCTCGGCAGGCCCAGGCGTGGGGATTTTTCGGTCATCGGCTGCTGAACCGGTTGGCGGTGTACACGTTGCCGCCGGCCATGGTGGGCTTTTACAAGGCCAACATTGAGTACCTGACCGTGAACGCCACCCGGCCCGACTCGCGCCGTACGGTGGTGCCCGGCGAAGCGCCCAAGCATTTCCTCGACGTGGACCGCTACGGCGACAGCGCCGAATACAAAATGCCCCGGCGCTACGCCGACGCCATCGCCCGCTACACCGAAGACTCCTTGCTGCAACACGGCATTGTGCCCTGGAATGTGGTGACGATGAAAAACCAGCTCACGGCCGCTTTCCAGGCCCGCGACACCGACCGCATTCTGCGCCTCTCGGCCGACATGGGCCACTACATTGCCGACGCCTGCGTGCCGCTGCACACCACCAAGAACTACAACGGCCAGCTCACTGGCCAGCGCGGCATTCACGGGCTATGGGAGTCGCGCCTGCCGGAGCTGCTCAGCACCGACTACGACCTGTTTACGGGCAAGGCCAAGTACCTCGAAAATCCCAGCGACGCCATTTGGGCCGCCGTCATCCGGTCGCACGCCGCCGTCGATTCGGTGCTGCGCTTCGAAAAAGAACTGACGGCTCAGTACGCCGGGGACCAAAAGTTCGGGTATGAGCAGCGCGGCAGCCAGACCGTGCGCACGTATTCCCGCGAGTTCAGCCGGGCCTACCACGCCAAGCTCAACGGGCAGGTGGAACGCCAAATGCGCTACGCGGCGGCGCTCATCGGCAACTTTTGGTACACGTGTTGGGTCGACGGGGGCTCGCCCGACCTCGGCAAGCTGCCCCGCACGCCCTCCGAAACCGAAAAGCAGCGCTTGGAGCGCGAGCAGAAAGAAACCGCCGCCGCGCCCGCCGTAACCGCCCCGGGCCACGACGAGTAAGCACAGCTCAAGGGTCCTGAACTCCCCTCCGCTGGCCGGGTGGGGAGTGTTGGTTTCGTCTCGTTTCTCGCTTGCCCTGCTTCCATCATGAAAGGCTTTTATTCCCTGGCGCTGCTCACCATATCCAATTTGTTCATGACGTTTGCCTGGTACGGGCACCTGCACTTGTTCAAGAAGATGGCTTGGTTTACCAAGCTGGGCCTGTTTGGCGTCATCATGGTGAGTTGGGGTCTGGCGTTGTTCGAGTACCTTTTCCAGGTGCCGGCCAACCGGCTGGGGTTTGTGGAAAACGGCGGGCCGTTCAGCATGTTTCAGCTCAAGGTGATTCAGGAGGTCATTACGCTCACGGTATTTACGCTGTGTGCGGTGTTCGTTTTCAAGACCGATAAGCTGGGCTGGAACCACGTGGTGGGGTTTGGGTTGCTGGTGGCCGCGGTGTACGTTATTTTCAAAAAGTGGTGAGCCGGCAGTTGGCTGTATCTTTCTCATCCTTAATGCTTAGCCGGTCCGTAGCAACTTGCTTCTTGCGCGTGGCGTAAGAGGCGCTCTTATTTGCTGTTATGTGTGAAAAATTACTGCGTGCCGTGGTGTTTTGTGGGTTGCTTGGTTGGCTGGCGTTTGGGGCGCAGGCCCAAAAAGTGGGCCTGGTACTGAGCGGCGGCGGCGCCAAGGGGCTGGCCCACGTGGGCGTGCTGCGGCAGCTCGAAAAAAACTGCATTCCCGTCGACTACATCGTGGGCACCAGCATGGGCGCCGTGATTGGCGGCATGTACGCAGCGGGCTACTCGCCCGACGAAATCGAGCAGATTGTGCTCAGCGACGATTTCCAGAAGTGGACTTCGGGAAAGCCCCTGGAAAGCAAAACCTTTAACTTTTTAACGTCGGAGCCGTCGCCGTCCGCCCTGCGGCTGGGCATTGCCATCGATTCCACGTTTCAGGCCCGCGTCAGTACCAATCTGGTGAACGACCTGAACCTGAACCTGGCGCTGGCCCGCCTGCTGGCGCCGGCCTCGGCCAGCAGCAACTACGACTTCGACCAGCTGTTTGTGCCGTTCCGGTGCATGGCGTCGGAGGTGTTTACGCGCACGGTGGTGGAGCAAAAGCAAGGCTCGCTGGCCGACGCCATCCGCAACTCGATGTCGTTCCCGCTGGCTTTCCGGCCCATTCGCAACCTCGACGGCAAGTACTACTACGACGGGGCGGTGTACGACAACTTCCCAACCGGCGCCATGAAGAAGACCTTCGCCCCGGACATCATCATCGGGGTGAATGTGGGCGACGTGGCCTTTAAGAAGTACCCCAAAAACGACGATGCCTTGTTGGGCAGCACGGTGGCTTTCTTGGGCACCAGCGTGGCCGATACGGGCAGCGTGGGCCGCAACGGCATCTACATTCAGCCCGATTTGGACGGCATGGGCGTGGGCGACTTCGAGCGCGTCAGGGAATTTATTGCGGAAGGCGACACGGCGGCCTTGCGCAACATGGAGAAAATCAAGCAACGCATTGGCCGCCGCGTCGATTCGGTGGACCTGCAAAAGCGGCGGCAGGCGTTCCAGGCCCGCGCGCCGAAGCCCCGCTTTGTTGACGTGCGGGTGAACGGCCTGCGGCCCGAGCAGAACGAGTACGCCGCGCGCTTCTTCCGGCGTTCGGGCCGCGACTACTCGCTCGACGACCTGGAGGAGGGCTACTACCGCCTGGCCTCGGATGACTTTTTCAAGAACATTTACCCGCGCATTCGGTATGACGCGGCCCGCCAGGGGTACATTTTCAGCGTGGATGCCCAGCGCAACAACAACGTGAGCACCGAAGTGGGCTTCGTGCTGAGCAACCGGCCCATCGACAACCTGTACTTCGGCGTCGAATACCGGTACCTGCGCCGGCTGCTCTACACGGCCTCGGCCGACGTGAGCCTGGGGCGCTTTTACAACGGAGCCCACGGCTCGTTCCGCATCAACGTGCCTGCCCGGCTGCCGTTTTTCATCGAGCCCGAGGTCACTTACAACCAGTGGGACTACCAGAGCACGGGCGGGGTGCTGGGCCGCAACGTGCTGAACACGCAGGTGCGGCAGCAGGACACCAAATTGGGCGGGCAATTGGGCATCAGCCCCAACTATCGCAGCCGCATTCTGCTGGACGTGGCGGCGTTTGTGACCAAGGACGAGTACACAAATTCCAAGGAAATCAACTCGAGCGACGTACTCGACGCCACGGTGTTTCGGGGTGGCACGGCGGCCCTGCGCCTGGCCCGTAACACCCTCAACCGCAAGCAGTATTCTACCAGCGGGCACCGCTACGTGTACACGCTGCGGGGAGTATCGGGCTCGGCGACCTATACGCCCGGCTCCACGGCCGAGCAATTGGCCAATTCGCGGCACCGCGACTGGCTGCAATTCCGAGCCACCGCCGAGCAGTACTTTGCCTTTAAGAAGGAGCGGCACGCCTGGGGCTATTTCCTTGAATTGATGGTTAGCAGCCAGCCGGATTTCTCCACTTTCCGCTCCTCCCAAACGATTTCTCCCGTCTTTGCCCCGCTGCCCGATTCGCGCACGCTCTTTCTGGACAGCTACCGTTCGGCGCGCTACGGCGCGGCGGGCCTTCGCTACATCCAGCCCTTCCTCAAAAAGCTCGAATGGCGCACCGAGGCCTTTGTTCACGTCAACGGCCAGCCGCTACGGCAGGGCGAGCAGCAAGTGGCCGTCCGTAAATCGGGCTTCGACCGGCCGCGCCTCACGGCCAGCACGGGCCTGATTTTTCAAACGCCGGTGGGCCCCCTGGCCCTGCACGCCCGCTTCTATGATGATTCGGCCGAGCGGTTTAGCGTTTACGGGCATTTGGGCTTCCTGCTTTTCCGCGGCCGCGCCCTGGAATAAGCGCCCGCTGGCCGGCGTGTGTTACGCCAACACGCGCTGTATATCGGGAGCAGCCTCCAGGGGCAGCAAGTGCCCGGCGCCCGGCACCACGGTGAACGGCGTGCCAGCAGGCAGCAGCGGCAGCGTGAGCCGCCGTTGCGTGGCGGGCGTAATGGCTTGGTCGCCTTCACCCACCAACAAGCAGCAAGGCACCTGCACCCGGGGCATTTGGGCCGAGATGTTTTCGCGCGCGCCTTCGAGCAGCCAATTGGCCCAGGCCGCCGAGCTGCTGCGGAGGTTGTCGGCAATCACTTGGTCGCGCAGGGCGGCAGACAAAGGGCGTCGGGTGATTTTCTTGAACGTTTTGGCGGCTTCCTTAGGCTTGCCGTGAGCAGCTAGCGAAGCCGCCCGGTCAGCGTCGGACATGGGCTCGCCCGGCGGTGGCGAGGGCGAGAGCAATACCAGTTGGCTCAGGCCCGCCGGCTGACGCGCGGCCAACGCCAGCGCCATTTTTCCGCTCATGCTGTGCCCAATGAGGGTGAAATCGGCTACCCGCTGCTGCTGCGCATACGCGGCCACCCAGTCGGCATACGCCCGAACCGAATAGTCAAACCCTGCCGGTACTGCCTGCGCCCCAAACCCGGGCAAGTCAGGCGCCAAGAGCCGAACGCTGGCCGGCAGCAATGCCCGCAGCACTTCGTATTCGAGGCCCGAGCTAGCCCAGCAATGAAGGGCAATGATGGTGTGGGGCATGGGCTAAGCCAGGGTGAGATTTAGGAAAACCACGCCTTCGGGTGCCTCTACTGAATGGGCAGACGTGAGGGCATCAGGCAGCGGCTGCAAGGCGCTGGGATGCTTCCGGCTGAAGCGCAACACGGAAATGATGACTGGTTGAATGAGCGCGGTGGCGTTGACAATCAACTGGCTTTGCTAACTAAATAGCCCTGCTTTTGTTAACACTATGCCGTTTATAATGCCAACCAAGCAATCCAGTGTACCGGAGCGGACGTAGGTTTTTGTTCTAATTCCATCGGACTTCGAAGCCTACCGCTATCCATTCTTTCCAACCAATACTCTCCGGCACCTATAGTAAACCTGCTACTATTCTGTCCATCTATCCAGACCGGCAACTCAGTCGCTAGCTCCTAGCTCATAGGAACCGCGAGGGGGCTGCAGGCTCTTTTCTACTTATGAACTCAACTCCGGCGTTGCCAACGGCGACGGACGAAGAGGCCTTGGTGCAGCGCCTCCTCTCCCGTGACGAACAAGCCCTGAGGATATTACACGACCGTTATGCGTCCAATTTAAGGACCGTCATTGCGAGGCTGGTGCGCGACGAGTCCCTCGCGCAGGACGTGCTCCAGGAGGGCCTGCTCAAGGTATGGCTCAGCATTGCGAGCTACGATGCCCAGCGCGGTCGCCTGTTCACGTGGATGGTGCGGGTGTGCTGCAACCAAGCCATCGATGCCCTCCGCAACCCCCGTCACCGGTTCCATAGCGCCAACAAGTCGCTCGAAACCGGTGGTGCCCAGCAGGCCCACGCCGCTTCCACTTTCAACCCCGAACACATTGGGCTGCGCGAATTGACGCTCCGCCTCAAGCCCCGTCAGCGAGAAGTCATCGAGTTGCTCTACTTCGGGGGCTGCACGCAGGCCGAAACCGCCGAACAATTGGGCATCCCCTTGCCGACCGTTAAAACGCGAGCCCGGGCGGCCCTGCAAGCCCTGGCTCAGCTGGCCCGGTAAACCCTTTGTTTGGGCACTTTGCGCGTTGCGTACAGGGGCTCTCCTTCAGCGCGGGCACTCTTCGCGCGTCAGGCTTTCATTGATGGAGATGGCGGCCTTGTTGCCATCGGCAGCGGCCAGTAGCGCTTGCTGGGCACCGGGCTTGGTGTCGCCGGCCGCGTAAAGGCCGGGGATGGACGTTTGCAGGCCGGCGTTTACCCATACCGCTTTTTTGCTAGTAATTCGGGCACCCAAGTCGGCGGCCAGCGAACTGCGCTGGTGCTGCTGCGCGTGCAGAAACACGGCCACTCGTTCCAACTGGTTGCCATCGGCAAACTCAATGCTCTGCAAATCGCGGCCCGGCGTGCCTACCAACCGCGCAATGGGCTCTTCGCGAACGGTGATTTTCTGGTGCCGTAGCCGCCGCCGGGCGTTGGGCGTGAGGTGCCCGGGTCCGTTGGTTACCACCACCACATCGGAACTCCAACGACTCACCAACAGCGCCAGCCCCGTGACGGTGCGGCCCTGCCCGTACACGGCCAGCGGCTGGTTGCGCACTTCCCACCCGTGGCAGTACGGGCAGTGCAGCACGCCCCTCCCCCACAGCTCGCGAAAGCCCGGCAACGGCGGCAGCACATCCGACACGCCCGTGGCCAGCAGCACCCGCCTGGTGGTGAAGGAAGCGGGAGCATCGTCGACGGTACTGCTGCCGGTGGCCAGAAAGCCCCTCCCCTGCTGCTGCAACCTATCAACGTGCAGCTCTCGCACCTCCACCGTCTGGTAGGGCCGCAACTGCTCGTGGCCAAGGCGCAGCAGTTCGGACGGTTGAATGCCGTCCCGGGTGAGAAAACCATGCACTCCCGGCGAATTTTCATTACGTGGGGGGCCGCCGTCGGCCAGCAGCACCCGGCGCAGGCAGCGGCCCAAAGTCAGCGCTGCCGCAAGGCCGGCACTGCCGGCACCGACAATGAGAACGTCGTAATCGTACTGCATGGAAGCATTGAAGAGGCGGGGGGCAATGACTATGCTAACCCAATCTGCGCAACAGAGGTTACGACGGTCGAGCCGATACACAAAAAAAGGCCCTCCCCGCAATGGGGAGGGCCTTTTCGATAACCGGCGAACCGGGCGCCTTATTCTTTGATGAGGCGGGCGGTCAGGTTCACCACCTTCCCACCATTCTGGCCGCGCACCAGCACCGTGTAGGTGCCGCTGGCGACGGTGTTCAGGTCGAGGGGATGCGCCATGCCCGCTTGCAGCGACGCGCCCAGCACCACGCGGCCGGTCGCGTCGAGCAGGCTCACCTGGTACGCGCCCGCGGGCAACGTCGTCAGGTCCAGCTTGGTCGCGTTCAGGGTCGTCGCCGGGTTGGGGTACACGCGGATGACCGGGGTCTTGGCCGCCGCTTCCTGGGTGAAGGCCACCGTGCGCACGGGCGAGTACGTGGCCGTGCCGTCGGCGTCCACCTGCTTGAGGCGGTAGTACACCGCACCGTTCGCTTTGGCCGCTACGGCGGCGTCGGTCCAGGCGTAGTCCGCGGCGGCCGAGGTGGTGCCGTGGCCTTTCACCGCGCCAATCGTGGCGAAGTCCGTGCCGTTGAGGCTGCGCTCCACGTCGAAGTGGTCGTTGTTCTTCTCCGAAGCCGTGCGCCAGGTGAGCTGGGCGTCCCGGTTCTGCACCGCTTGCGCCGCGAACGCCGTCAGCTCCACCGGCAGGGGACCGGTACTGATGGCCACCACCCCGGAGAACTCCGACGTGCCAACGCCCGCGAATGTTGCCGTGGCGCTTACCAAAGCATTGACGGCCACGCCGGCGGGCAACGAAGCAAGCGGAATGGTGAACACGAAAATATTGGTGTTGTCAGTACCTTGATTGCGGCCGTTGATAACGCCAAAATAGAGGCCTGTCTGGTTGTTCTCATCGATTAGTCCGTTGCTGGCAACCGTGTTGCCTTCCACTGCCGAGGCCATGAATGTCTGGCCTTCGCCGAAGCCGGTGGCATCAGCAGTGCCTACCAAAAACAGCTCAACCGTTGCGCCGGGCCGGGCATAGCCCCGCACCAATAGGTTGCCATTGCTGATGCGTGCCTGAGCAATAACCGGGAAGTTGAGCAAGCCGTTGGCACCGACGGCGGACGCGCCGTTGGTGCGGCCGTCCACGTCGCCCGTGTCGTTGAGGCCCACGGTACCAGCCGTTTCGTCATCGCCGGTATTGAGCAGGTCGATGCCGAGCTTGCCGTTCGTGAGAATGGAGTTGCGGGTAATCACAGTCGAGCCGGCCACGTTGGCCGTGTTGGTACCGGGGCGCACCACCACGCCGTCGCCAACGTTGTTGGTGATGACGTTTAGACTCACTGTGTTGGCTTGGCCATAGGCCCGCACCCCGGAGGTCTCGGTGGCGCCCGTAGCCGTGCCATTGCCGCTGATGGTGTTGCCGGTCACGAGGATGTTGCCGGCGCTGCCGTCAAAGTCCACCCCCGAGCCGCGGTTGGCCGTGATGAGGTTGGCTTGCACCGTGCCCCCGTTTGCGCCTAGGCGGACACCATCGGCGGTCGAGTTGAGCAGAGCATTGTTGCGAATCTCGTTGCCTTGGATTAGGATGCTGCTGGTCGAGGCCATGGCCAGATTCTGAATGCCACTGTTGCCATTGTAGCCAATCAGGTTGTTGCTAATAGTGGCGCTCACGTTGCCCGTGTTCAGGCCAGCCAGCAAGATGCCGTTGCCTGTGCTCCGGGTGGTAGCCGTGTTGGGGTCGGTGCCGTTGGTGGGGAAAGTGGTGGCGGCGGTGCCGATGACGTTGTTCGAGATGGCGATGTCCGACGTAGCGGCGCCAGTCACGTAAATGTTCGCGCCGCCAGCGTTGCCGGTGCCAGTGGCGCCACTGTTGCCGAAGCCCAAAATGGAAATGCCCTGTACGCCGTTGCCCGCCCCCGACAGCGTCAGGCCGAATTCGGAACCAGTGGTGCCCGGCACGCCCACTATTTGTACTTCGGGGCCGCTGCGCTGTGCCAGCGACGTGCCGGCCGTGCCCACCGTGGTGCTCGTGCCAAGCAAAGCGGCGTTGGTGTTGCTGTTGCGGCTTTGCGTGGTACCATCAATTACCGTGTTGTTTCCGGTAATGACGAAAGCTCCGTTGGTAGCAGTGGCGGGAGCAAACACCGCCACCCCATTGGCGTTAAGGCGGTTGGTGAGACCAGCCCGCAAGCCGGGCACAGCCGCCGGGCCCGGCACCATGAAGATGCTCGATTCCTTGCCCGCCGTCAGGTTGGTGGTTGCGCCGGCCGCGTTGGTGTATTGCTGAGCCAAGGCAGACTCGCCACCCAGCGCGTTGCTGTTGGCAATGAATTGCCGCAACGACCCCTGACCCGTGTCGTTGGTGTTGGTGACGACGTTGAAGTTGTAGCCAAAATCCACGTCGGTGATGCTGGTCGTGCTCACCGTCAGCGGCACTTGGCTGTTGCCCGGCACGTTGGCCAGGGCGCTGCCCCTTACGCTGAATTCGCTGGTAGTAAACGAGGCGTACGCGTTTGAGGAGGGCGTGATTTGACCTATTTCAGCGCCATTGAGACGTACGATGATGGTTTGGTTATTTACGCGGCCGTTAGCAACGCGCTGCGCGGTGTTAAAACGCACGGAGTACGTGCCTGCAGGCAACTGAATGTTCTGTTCAAAAGAGGAACCATCGCCCTGAATGAAAGCAGCTTGCGTGCCTGTTGTGGTATTGGGAAAGAACCCGCCACCGTTTCCTGCAACACCGGTGCCACCCGCTGGAAACACCCAACCCGCAGTAAAGGGCCCGTATTGGAATCCGCTGCCCACACCGGGCGTTTCAAAGCTCTGGTTTGCGATGGAATTGGTGGCCAACGGAACGCCGGCTTTCAGGATTTCTACGTTGTCGACGAAGGCGGTGTTGTCCAATCCGCTGGGGTTCTGGCCCACGAAGGTGAGCGTCGCTCCCACGGTCGCAGCCGCTGGGCTGTCCGCGGCGGCGGCGGGGTCCTGCCCTCCAACTCGGTTCACGTCGTTGCGCACGTAGGTCTGCACAGCTAGGGGCGCCGGGCTGGCCGTGGTGCCGTTGGCACGAGCCGAAGTCACCGTGGGCACCACGGTACGAACCGTATAATTGCCCGAAGCCACGTTGAACGAATACTGACCGTTGGCATCGGTGGTGGCAGTGCCCACAAGGGCGTTGGTGGCATCGTAGATTTCGACCGTTGCGCCGGGGCGCCCCACGGCGCCGCTGCCCAAAGTGGCGCGGCTGCGGCCAGCGCCGCCGCCGTAGTTAGCATCCTCGAACACATAGCCGCTCACCACCGTTGCTTCCAACTCCGAGTTAGTTGCGAACTCGGAAGTACCAGAGCTGGATAAATAGGCGGTGGCCGTCAGGGCTTGGCCGCTGGTACTGAACGTTAAGCTGGCAGGAGCCGTGATGGTTGCATTGAAGTTGCCATTGGCATCGGCCGTTATCGTGGTTAGGTAGGTTTGGCCCTCGCCGTGCGGCACCGTCGTTCCATCGCCAGCAATGGTTGGGCCATCGTTGTTGTTGTCGAGGCTATTGGCCAAGTAAAGGTCGATGGTAGCCCCACCGAATGCCGTTTGGTTCGGGGCGCTGCCTACGTGACCGGCCACCGTAATGCTCTGGGCCGTGTTGTAACGCGTTAGCGTGAAAACGGGATAGTCCATGCCGGCATTGGCAAAGGCGGTGTTCAGCGTGCCGTCGTTAGGCGTTACGCCGTCGCCGTTGCCGTAGTCAAGCGCTCCCAGGCCGTTGCCCAGCGCGTTCGGGGCGCCCACGTAGTAGTTGGAGCGCGGAATCAGGTCGATGCCGAGGTTGCCCCCGGTAGCGGAGTTGCGGCTGGTGCCGTTGCCGAACGTGCTGTTGCGGGTGATGATAATGCCGCGCTGCCCGTAGCCCACCACGATTCCGGAGGCCTGCGTCTGGTAAATGCGGTTGAACACGATGGAGTCGGCGTTGGTACCGGTGCGGTTGCCGGTGCGCTGCAAGTACAGAATGGCGGCGCCTTCGAGCTGGGCTCGCGACAGCGAGGTGCTACCGTTGCCGTTGTCGAAGAATGTATTGTTGCGCACCACGTTGATGCCGCCCAGTCCCACGCGGCCAATGTCAAACTGCAGGCCGTCCGAGTTACTGGTCGTAATGAGGTTGAAGGTTATCGTCACAGGACCAGACTCGGCTTGGTCGCCGATGCTGATGGCGTCACCACCGGTCTGGCGGTAGCCGTTCTGCACAAATTCGTTTCGCGTCACCAGCAGGCCCGCGGTATTGGCTCCGCCCGAGTAGCCCAGACCCGAACTGCCGGCGTAGCCAATCAGGTTGTTGCGCACCACGCCGAACGAGGCGCCGCGGATGCCCACGCCGTACTCTGGGTTGTAGGCCGTGCCAGCGGGGTCGGCCACGGCCAGCGCAGTAATGCCAATCAGGTTGCCAATGATTTGCACGTTGCGCGCCGCCGTGGTATATCCGGCCCGCAAATTGCCGCCGTGAATGGCGATGCCCCTCACCCCCAAGCTGTCGCCTTCCAGGTCCAGGGCGTAGGCCAACGACGTGTTGGAAGCAATTTCGATTTCCGGGCGGTTAATCTGGGCCAACGGAACGCCGCGCACGCCCACCGTGCCCCCAGTGCCGAGCACGCCGGCGTTGGAGTCGCCGATGTTCGCCGTCTGCGTGGTGCCATCGATGCGGGTGCGCCCGTCGGTCAGGGTCGGCAGTACCGAGCTGAGCTGAATCAGGGCGCGCGCGGAACCGGCCGCGCCCGTCAGGCCGCTGGGCAGCCCGGCGCGAAGGCCGCTGTGCGCGAAGCCGTCGGGAATCATAAAAATGCTGACCTCGCGCCCGGCCAGTTGGCCGACCTGCGCCAGGTTGGCATTAGTGAGCGCATTGGCGTTGGTGATAAATTGTGCCAGCGAGCCTTGGCCCGTGTCGTTGCTGTTGACGATGGTCGAGAAGTTGTACCCAAAGTTTATCCCAGCCACCGCGCTGTTGTCGGCGGGCAGGTCCACGGGCGCCAAACTCTGGGGCGTGAAGTCGCCTTGCGTAAGCGAAGCCAATACGCTGGCTCCCACCACCGGCACCGTGAAGGTGGCCGTGTAGGTTGCGTAGGCGACATTCGACGTTGGGGCAATGTTGCCGCCGCTTACCGGGCCGCCGCTGAACGTTAGCACGGTGGTTGTTCCGCCGATGTTGATGGACCCACGCACGTTCTGCCTGCCGTTAAGCGTGCGCTGCGAGGCCAGCAAGGTCAACGTGTACGTGGTACCCGGCGTCAAATTGGCCGTCTGCTCGAAGCTGCCCTCATTTTGAACAAAGGCAACCTGCGTGCCGGCTGTCGTGAGGGCCGGATTGAAGGCACTGCCGTTGGCAGCAATGCCGCTGCCGCTGCCCGGAGTCCCGCCAAAGGACCAAGACGCACCGGCCGGGCCGTAGGCGAAGGCATTGGTTCCCGTGCCCAGGGCCGGCGTTTCGAAGCTGCTGTTGGCGTACGCTCCCCCGTTGTTGAGGGTAATGTTATCGATGAACACCGTTTGGTCGCCCGCAGTGTTGAGGCCGGCGAAGGCCAGTGTCACGGGCCGGGTGCCGGGAATGTAAGCCGCGGCGTCCTGGAGTTGGGGAGCCTCGCCGCCCACGCGGTTCACGTCGTTGGTGGCACCGCTGGCCGTGGTGCGGAACGTTTGCACTGGCAGCAGTCCCGCCACGGAACCCGGGCGGGTAGAACGCACCGTGGAGTTCACTACCCGCACCAGGTAGTTTCCGGTCGACAAGTTGCGGAAGGTGTACTGGCCCACGGTGCCGGCCGTGGTGCTGCTGGTGGTGGTGGCCACATAGCCCCCGGCGCTGGTGTAAAGTTCTACGGTTGCGGCCGTGGCCGCATTGCCCGCCGTGCCCACGGCAGCCGTGCCGGCGGTGCCCAAGGGCCGGCCAGCGCCGCCCCCGTAGTTGGGGTCTTCAAAAATGTTGCCGGTGATGGTGGCCGTTCCCAGATACGTGAAAGACGAGTCGGATGTATCCGTGCCGCCGTTGGTGGTCACGACGATAGGGCCCGTGGTACCAACGGCGCGCGGGGGCGTGGTAAAGGTGAACTGCGTGGCCGAAACCACCGTCACGGTGACGGTTTGCCCGGCGAGCGTGGCCGTGGTGCCCCCGCTCACAAAGTTTGTCCCGGTCACCGTTACCAGTGTGCCGCCGGTGTAGGGTCCGTTGGCCGGGGTAAAAGACGTAATGGTGGGCGCCGCTGCCCGCAGCGTTATGGACGACTGTGCGTTGGCAGCCGTGCCATTGTTATTGCCCGGTGTTGGGTCCGTATCGTCCCCAGTCTCATTAGACGATGCTGCTGCGGCGATGGTGACTTGCGATACGTTGTTGGGAACGGTGAAACTGACCGTTTCCGTGCGGTCGGGGGTTACTGGCAGGTCGGCCCGCGGAAAGGCCACTGTAACCGTTGTGCCCGCGTGGGTGATGCTAGTATTGGTCGGCGCCGAAAAGGTCAGCGTTGCATACAGCGCAGCCGAAACGTTGGTAATGAGTATTTGCTGTTGAACAGCATTAAACGCGTTTAGGGCAGAAGGATTAGTAGTAGTGGCTGAGAATGAAACTGTCGTTCCTCCTACCGCCGTGCCGCCCGTAGCGGGCGTGCTGGCAATAGTTGTGGCCAAATTGATGTTGTTCTGCGCCATTCCCTGAAAGGACATCAGGAGCCCCAGCAACCACACCGCCGGGAACACATACAGCGGTCTGGCTGTCGCGAGCCAGTCCCGGCTTTTGGTGTAGCGAGAAGCGGCAAAGGCTGCTCCCCTGGCATAGAAATGTAAAAATAATTCCATGGATTTAGCTTGTGTTGTAAAAATGCAGGTGTTTGAATGAGCTGTTGGTGTTTTAGGCGGCTATTGAGCGAGACCACGCCGCCAAGCTGGTGTCATCGTCGGAGTTAGGTTTTGCAGCTTCGGGAGGCGCGTGATAGCGCTTCATGCAGGACTTCTTGGCGTGTTCCCGAAATGAATAAGACCAGCTTAACTTAAGATGCGTGTTGTGCTTTGTGCATAGCCTGAAGTATATTATATCTTAATCCGGCAATCAGGACAAAAGTAAGTCAGGCAGGGCCGTATTACTAAGAAATTACAGGGCCGCGAACCCATCTGGCTCAATATGGGAACACATTTTCCAAAACTGAAAAAAACGCGAAAAACAATCTCTTCAAGGCATTTACACGCTATACCACTGCTTATAAAACTTTACGTGTTGCCAATAAGCGCAACAAGTAAGTGCGTAAAAACAAGTAAAAACACAAATTAAAATCCAAAATTCAATATTATATTTTTTGTAGACCGGGCGTCTATTTCTGTAAGCTGCTTCGCGTTGTTATGGAAGGGCTTATTCCCGACTACCCAACCGGCTACAGGGAGCTGGTTACCCCGATGGGTTGCCCTTCTGACTAAACCATCCACTACTCGGTCGGGGCGCGGTCTGCGCTCCCGACATGGGCGGTTCACCGGTTCGGTTAGCGCGGTTGGGATACTGCCCGCGAAGCCGCCCTGCGAGCACATGCCGCTTGCCCCGCTCAAACGCCGGCGTTGGGCTAATCCGGTCTGTAAAAGAGAATCTGAACAGTCGCCACTTGCTCGTTGCCATCCCACTCTGCTCAAGCAGGGTCATGCAGCATCAGCCATGGGCAGCTGCGACATTTGAAGTTTTGCTTTTTATTAATTATTATTTAAAATATTATATTTCACAAAACAGTTTGGTTTTGCGTTTATTGTCCATGAATAATTTTCAATAATTATTTTTGCGATTGGAACGTACTTTTGCTACGCATTCCTAGTTTAAAATTTGCATTATTTCCTACAGCTTCATTCTCAGGCTGATTTTAATTCAATAAAAAATTCAATTAACAAAGTCCTTACTTCATAAAACTTTAGTCAACATGAAACAGACCTACGCATTACTTTTAAGCCTAGCTGCTCTGCTGGCATGCGATGCGGCGCGAGCCCAGCACACGTTCACCGAAACCACCCTTAGCCCTTACCGACAGGATTTCAACACGTTGGCTGGGACGGTGACCATGACTGGCAATTCCATCACCTCTATGCCGGAAGTGTATGCGGAGGCAGAGTTCAACGGGGTGCGTTTCTTGCCGGGCTTCTTTGGCCAATTTGGGCCGAATGATGGCAACACCTCGGCGGCCAATTACTACCACTTTGGCTACGGCACTGGCACTGACGCGGCTGACCGCGCTTTCGGCGGCATCGGGGGCTTTTTGGACAACGCCAACCCCACGCCGGGCGTGGGTTACGCGGGCATTCGCTTCAAAAACGGCACGGCCGGCACCACCATCACCAACCTGGAAATCCAGTACGCCATGGAGCACTGGTACAACTCCACGTTTAGCACTGCGGCCAAAGTATCGGTATCTTACCTCAAAGGGCTTTCGGTGACCAGCTTGCTGGCAAGCGCGGGGGCTTGGCAACCGCTAGCAGACTTGGATGTAGCGGCGCCGTCCACGGCCACTTCGGTGGGCGGACGCGACGGCAATGCGGCTTCCAACCGGCGGGTGGTGAGCACCACGGTGCCCGTGAGCCTGCTGCCCGGCGAGGAAATCATGATTCGGTGGGCGTATGTGCTTAACTCTAATACCAACGGCAACGGCTTGAGCATCGACGACGTGGTGGTGACGCCACAAACCAACGTGTTCTACTCAAAAACGATGGGCAACCTAGACGTCCTGTCCACGTGGGGCACGCAGCCCGACGGCTCGGGCGCTGCACCGGCCAGCTTTGCCACCGCCAACCAAATTTTTTACGTGCAAAGCCCGAGTGCTACCACGGCAGCGGACCGAATCACCGGGTCGAACACGACCTGGGCCGTGACCGGAGCCAATTCCAAAATCGTGGTAGGCACGCCCTCTGCACCGGCAGGCTTGATGGTGGAATTCGATAATAACATTGTTGGCACCATTGACGTGGGCAACAACTCTTATTTTCTAAGCCGCCGCACAAACGCTCCAGCCTTTGTATTGGGCACGTTGGCGGCGACGAGCACTGTGGAATACAATAGCAACTCAACGGCCCACACCATTCCGGCCAACCAGTATGGCAATTTGAGAGTCACGGGTACCAGTGGCAGTCGTGCCGACAACAGAAAGCAGCTCAACGGTGACGTTGTGGTGGCGGGCACTCTCGGCATTGGTAATGGCTCAAACTTGGTGCTGGGCAACTACGACCTCACCATTCTAAACGGAACCGGAACAGGCATTCCTAATTTTTCGGCGACGGGTTACGTGGTGGCCAACGGCACCGGCCGCCTGCGGATACGTGTGCCCCGCGCCGCCAGCGCCACCACTTCGGGCACGCAGGTGACCTTCCCGGTGGGCAGCAGCTTCACTTCTTACACGCCCGTTACGCTGCGGCAAACTTCGACCACCAGCGACGACGTGTTTGAGGTGCGAATGCTGGACAAGGCATTTACCTCGTACGCGCCTGTTACTTACGCCCCCGGCACCACGGAAGTGGCTAGCGAAGTGGTCAAGAAAACCTGGCTTATCAGCAAGGAAGTACCGGCCAATCCCGCCACGGTAGCCATGACGCTGCAATGGAACGCTACCGAGGCAACGACCAATTTCCTCAATGCTCAAGCCCACATCAATCATTACACTAACGGCGCCTGGGATGTGTACAAGGGCGAGGTGGGCGCCACCGGCACCGGCCCGTTCGTAGTCACTCGCAACGGCATCAGCAGCTTTTCGCCTTTCTCAGTGTCCTCGCGTGCCAACGGCGCACTGCCAGTGGAGCTACTGGGCTTCGACGCCAAGCGGACAGGCCCGACGGTGGCGTGCGCCTGGGCCACGGCCAGTGAAAAGAACAACGACCATTTCACGGTGGAGCGCAGCGCTACCGGGCAGGAGTTTGCGCGCATTGGCGAAGTAAAAGGCGCCGGTAACTCGACCAAGCGGGTGAATTACGCATTCGAGGACAAGGCCCCGTTGACGGGCTTGTCCTACTACCGCCTGCGCCAAACCGATACCGACGGCACGGTGAGCTACTCGCCCGTGGTGACGGTGCAGGCAGCTGGTGCCGCGTGGGATGCCCGCGTTACGGCCGTGCCCAACCCCAGCGCCGGGCGGTTTGAAATCTGGACGTCCGCTACTGAGGTTTTGGCCGCGGAAGTATTCAACATCCTGGGCGTTCGCGTGCCCACGCAGGCTACGCTTGCGGCCCACAAGCGCCTGCAGTTTGATTTGAGCAGCCAGCCGGCCGGCGTGTACTTCGTACGCGTGCAAACCACGACCGGTACTCAGGTGGTCCGCATCACCAAAAACTAATACGGGACTCTAAGCCACTAATCAAGAAGAGCCGCCACCGTCTAGCAATAGCTAGGTTGGTGGCGGCTCTTCTTGGTTTAGGCGTGGTCCGGTTACCGGACGCCTGCGGCTTTAGCTGCGGCCACTAGCCTGCACCAGGGCCCGCAGCGGCTCGTTGAAGCCCACGGCGTCCGCCAGTTCTTCCAAGGGCAGGTGCAGGCGGTACTTCCAGAAATGGGCCGGGTTGCTGGGCACGTTGATTTGCTCGTCGTGCGGGTTGGCCCGGCGCAGGTGGGTGTCGATGGCCAGCAGGTCCTGCAGTGGGAAGATGGCCCACATGGCCGGCGAGTGCAGGTGCTGCGCCAGGATTTCGCGCGCCACCCACGGCTCGCAGTAGAACGGCGCCACCTCGCGCCAGTGGCCGAGGATGGTTTCGAAGAAGCGTTGGGTGCGCACCCGGTCTTCTTCCCACCAGCCCCGCACGGTGCTCATGTCGTGGCTGCTGGTCGTGACCACGCTCAAGTAGGGTGCGGCGTCGGGGTGGCCAAACTCCGTCTCGGGGTTCGAGGGCATGCGCTGGATGTTCAGGCCCAGGATGCCGAGCTGCTTCATCACGCCGGGCACGGAGGCGGGCACCATGCCCAGGTCTTCGCCGCAAATGAGCATGTCGGTGGCGTAGCGCACGGGGGGCAGCTTCACCAGGCCCTGCTGGCGCCAGAACTCCTCGTGGCGACGGAAGAAGAAGTCCACGTAGATGTCGTCGTAGAGACGGCGGCGGTCTTCGTCGCTGTCCAGCTCCCGGAACGAGTAGCTCTTGTTGAGGGTGATGCGCGGATGGTAGAAATCGTTGCCGGCGGGCAAGAACAACACTTCGTTCACCAACTTGAACAAGCCGGTTTGCAGCCACGCGAAATAGGGTGCGTGCTCCGGGTAATCGGCTACTTTTTGCGCGATGTAGGCTTCAATCTTGCGCTGGTTGTCGACGTTTTCCTTGAGATGGATGCGGCCGTAACTGGCGTCGTACATGTACTCGTCAAACACCGACTGGGCCTCGCCCTGGAAGATATCCTGCAACATGTGCCAGCGGATGTACGGCTCGCACAGCCGGCTGTAATCGAACCAGCCCAGGCGGCGCTCAATCTCGTGGCGGTGCAGGGGCAGGGCGGGCGCAAAGTGGCCCAGCAAGCCCTCTACCGACTCAATGGGCATCTCCCAGATGCGGAAGAAGCCCAGGATGTGGTCGATGCGCAGCGTGTCGAAGTAGCGGGCGAGGTGGCCCATGCGCTGCTTCCACCAGGCGTAGTCGTCTTGGGCCATGCGCTCCCAGTTGTAGGTGGGGAAGCGCCAGTTTTGGCCGGTGGTGGAGAAATCGTCGGGCGGGGCGCCGGCCTGGCGGTCCATGTGGTAGAGTTCGGGCTGCGTCCAGGCATCCACAGAGTGGCGGTAGATGCCAATGGGCAGGTCGCCTTTCAGCACCACGCCGCGGCCGCGAGCGTAGCTCACGGCCGCGCGCAGTTGCCGGTCAAGGTGGTACTGGACGAAGAAGAATAGGCCGTACTCGTCGTAGTCGGCAGCGGCTTCGGCGGTGAGGGCTTCGAGGTCGCGCGGGGCACGGAACTCGGCGGGCCACTGCTGGAAGTCGGCGGTGCCAAACCGGTCGCGCAGGGCCGAGAAAGCCGCGTACGGCACCAGCCACGCGGCCTGGCTGGCAAAGAACTCGCGGTACTCAGGGTCAGCGAGGAAAGTGGCTTTCTCTTGTTTATAAAGCAGGCGGAGGAATTTCCACTTGGCATTCATCACCGGCTCGTAGTCCACGAAATCCTTGGCGTTGAATTCCTGCTTCAACTGAGCCAGCTCCTTGGCGGCTTTTTTGTCTTTGAGCGCGGCGATGCCTTCGAGGTGAATGAACTGCGGGTGCAGGGCAAACACCGAAATGGCCGCGTACGGGTAAGAATCAACCCAGGTGTGGGTGGCGGTGGTGTCGTTGATGGGCAGAATCTGCACGAGCTTGAGGCCAGTTTGCACGGCCCAATCGGTCAGCAGTTTCAGGTCCGAGAACTCCCCTACCCCGAGGCCTTTCTCGCTGCGCATGGCAAAGACGGGCAGCGCCACGCCCGCGCCGCGCCACGAGTCGAGGTAGCGGTAGGCTTCGTCGTTGAACACGCGGGCCGTGGTGCGGTCGGTGGTGGCGGGCACCACGCGGTTTTCGCCGCCTTCCATATCGAGCGCGTGCCCCGCCTGCGGGTCCCACATGGCGTATTTATAGAGGCAATCCTCGGCGGGGTTTTCGAGCTTGATGCTGCCGGACCACACCGGGTATTCCTGGTCGGAGAGCACAAGGCACTTCGTGTTGTCCCAGGCGCCCAGCGCGGGGTCGGAGCCCAGGATGCACAGGCCGAGCTGCGGGGCCACCCGGGGGGCAACCAAGCGAAAGACCGTTTCGCCGGCTGCTGGAGCCGTCGTGCTACGTTCGAGAGCGGGCGCCGCGGGCGCAGGAGTGCCGGCCTTGGCCTTTTTACCTTTTGCAACGGGAGTCTGAATGGCGGCGCCGGTGGCGGCCCGGCGAAACAAGGCCTTGGTGAAGGCAGCCGTCAGCAACTCGTTTTCGGGTTGGCCGGGGGTGCGCCAATAGTCGGCCAGGTGCAGGTGCTGGACTAGGGCGGCATTGTATGCCACGCTCCGGTCGGGGCCAAACTCCCACTGGGTGCTGTTGGCGTTGGCGTCGAGCAGCACGTACTTATAGGTGAGCGTGCCCGCGGCATCGGCCACGGTCAGTTCGTGGCTCCAGCAGGTGGTGGCCTCGTCGTATTGCATCAGGGCAGCAGCCGACAACTGCCAATTCCCCAGGTCGGGGTGGGAACCGCAAACCGCCAGGCGTTGGCCCAAAACGGTGCGGTAAGGAAGAGAGAAACGTATTATCATGCGGACGGTGGGATTTCGAAGGCGAAAGATAAGGCGAGCGGTTGGCAGGCCCTATTAAGCAGAACTATTGAGGCTGAACAAGACCGGATGCCAACCTGAGCCTACGATTTTGCGTTTGGAAAGGGCGTGCGTTATTGTTTTCGGCCTACTACCCTATCCCCTTGTCCACATTTCTGCGTCGTGCCCTTTACGGTATACTTGGGCTTTTAGCCTTTGTCCTATTGCTCGTTGTGGTGGTAGTGGTGGTCCTGCAATTTCCAGCGGGCCAAGACTTTGTGGCCCGTCGGGCCGAGAGCTACCTGCGCGATAAGCTCAAGACTGACGTGCGCATCGGGAAGTTTCGGACGGACTTCCGCCACGCCATCAACCTCGACGGCGTGTACCTGGCCGACCAAGAGCGCGACACCCTGCTGTCGGTGGGCCACCTGGGGGTGGACGTGGATATCTGGGCCCTGGCCAAAGGCCAAATCAACGTATCGAACGTGGAGCTAAACGATGGCCGGGTGCGCCTCACGCGCACAGAACCCGATTCGGTGAACAATTACGACTTCATTGTCGACGCTTTCACTGACCCCACTGCGCCCGTCGACACCACGGCCTCAGGCCTGAAGTACGACATCGGCAAGGCTCGGCTCACGAATATTTATTTCACCCAGCAAGACCAGGTAACGGGCTCCGACATCCGTGCCAAAATTGGGGAGTTCACGGCCAACATGGACGAGGTGGATGTGGATAACTCTATCTACAAGGTGGATAACGCGGCGCTGCGGCGCTCAGCCATCAGCATAGCCCAAACCAAAACGGCCCCGGAGGTGGACAACCCCGAGCCCACCGAGCCGCTCACGCTGCAATTCGGCTTGAACCGGGCCACGCTCGACAGCGTGAGCTTTGTGTACAAGAACGACCCTTCGGCCCAGTTCATCAGCACCCGCATTGGCTTGGCTGATGTCACGGCCAAGAACATTGACCTGCAGCGCCAGCGCGTCGATTTGGGCAAGCTGACGCTGAAAAACACCACCTTCGCCTACGCCCAAAACGAGCAGGTGCCCGTGGAGCAGCGCGTGGTGAACCCCGCCGAAGCCGTGCGCAAGCTGGACGACGCCACCGACCAGGCCAAAACCAATACTGGCCAAACGGCCTCCTCGCCGGGCTGGCGCGTGGCCCTCGACCAGTCCGACATCAGCGGCCTAGCCGTGAATTTCGACAATTTCAACCAGCCCAAGCAGCGCACCCGCGTGCCGGCCATGGACTACAACCACCTCCACTTCACGGATTTGGTGCTGAACACGCGGGATTTGTCGTACTCCGAAAACCGCACCACGGCCAGGGTACAGAACCTGGCGGGCCGCGAGCAAAGCGGCTTCCGCATCGACAAGTGGCAGGCCAACGTTGTGTACGACTCCGTGCAAATTCGCCTGGACAGCCTGGACTTGGTAACCCCGCACACCCGTATTCGGCGCACGCTGGCCATTGGCTACGAAAGCCTCGACGCCCTGAGCGACACCAAGAACCTGCCGAACCTGAAGCTGGAAGGCGACCTGCGCGACGTGCGCCTGGGCTTCCGCGACATTCTGTACCTGGCGCCGGACCTGGCGGGCACGCCGCCATTCAATACCGGCCCCAATCAGTCGGTGCTGGTGAATGGCCAGATTGCGGGCCGGGTGGGCGACTTTACGGTGCGCAACCTGGAGTTTGTGGGCTTGCGCAACACCATTTTGCGCGCCCCCCGCGGCCGCATCCAAGGCTTGCCCAACACCGATGGCCGCTTGTACGCCGACCTCGACATTCGGCAATTCAGCACCTCGCGGGCCGACATTCTCAGCCTGGCCCCCAAGGGCAGCATTCCCAATAACATCAGCATTCCGCCTACTTTGGCGGTGAGCGGCACCTTCCGGGGCCGGCCCACCACGCTGGCTTTCACCACCAACCTCACCGCCAAAACCAGCTACGGCGACCTCGCTTTTAGCGGCAACCTGGGGGCGGCACAGGCAAACAACCGGCAGCCGCTGTTGGGCACGTTTGCGGTGCGCGGGTTCGACTTTGGCAAGCTGCTGAAGGACCCCACCATTGGCCGCGTCACGGCGACAGGTCGCATCAACGCGACCGGCAACCTGCAGGACCCCGCCACCCTGGTGGGCAAGGTGAACGCCACCGTGCAAAGCGCCCGATACAACGGCTACACTTACCGCGGCATTGCCGCCAACGTGAACCTCGACCGCAACCGCTACGTCATCAGCGCCAACAGCAAGGACGACCCCAACCTGAACCTCGACCTACAGGCCGTGGTGAACCTGCGCAACCCCAACAACCCCACCTACGAGCTGACCTCGCTGAACCTGCGCGGCGCCAACCTCACGGCGCTGGGTTTCTACACCGGCGGCGACCTGCGCATTCAGGGCAACCTGCAAGCCAACATCTCAGGCTCGGACTTGAACACGCTGAACGGCACTTTCAACGGGACCAACGTGGTGGTGGTGCGCGACAATCAGCCCTTCGCTTTCGATACGCTGCAAGGCAAAATCACCCAGACGGCCACGCGCACTGCGGTGGACTTCAACTCGAACATTGTGGCCGCGCGGCTCGACGGCAACGTGCGCCTGGGCGACCTGGCCACCGAGTTGCAGCAACACATCGACCGCTACTTTGATTTGCCTGACGTGCGTTACGTAGCCAGCTCAGCCAACCGCCGCTTCACCTACGCCGTGCAGCTGAAAGACGCCAAGCTGGCCACCAAGCTGGTGCCGGGCCTCAAGCAGATTTCGCCCTTCACGCTGGCCGGCGACTACAGCCGGCAGGACGCGCGCCTCACGGCCAACACCAACATCCCCATCCTGGTCTACAACAACTACCGGCTCGACTCGCTGCGCCTGAACGTGGACTCCGACGCCAACAAGCTGGACTACGGCCTGCGCCTGGCCCAGGCCGCGCAGGACACCACGCTCAAGCTGCGCCGCCCCAGCCTGGTGGGCAACGTGGCCAACAACAAGGTTTTTTCGCGGGTAGCCATCCTCGGCGACAGCGCCAACCGGGAACGGCTGGCAGTGGCCGGCACCTTGCAGGCCCTGGCGCAGAGCGGCGGACGCAACAGCAGCATTGTGTACGAGTTTCAGGCCGCGCCGCAGCAAGTAATTAACTACGATGAGTGGACGGCCGGCGCTAACAACTTTGTGCGCTACTACCCCACCGGCGCCGTGGTAGCCAGCGGCTTGAGCCTAACCAACGGCCGCAGCACGCTGGCCCTGCAAAGCCAGAACCCACAGGTGCAAACCTCGCCCCTGGGCGTCACCTTCACCAATTTCGAGCTGGCGGAGCTGGCCCGCATTGTGCAGCAGCAAGACTCGCTGGTGGCTGGCAGCCTCAACGGGGTGGCGCGCATCGATAACCTGGGCACGCCGCGCCAGGCCTTCACGGCCGATGCCACCATCAGCAACCTGGTGTTCCAGAAGGCCCTCATCGGCGACATTTCCTTGAAAGCCACCAACCCCACTGCCGACCGTTACGACGTGGACGCCCGCCTGACGGGTGGCGCGCCGGGCTCGGCCGGGGCCGCCGGCAACGACGTGCAGGTGCGCGGCACCTACCTGGCCAGCAGCGCCACGCCGCTCGATTTTACCGTGACGGCCAACCGGCTCAACCTGAAGTTGGTCGAGCCTTTCTCGGCGGGCCAGGTGCGGCGGGCCAGCGGCTACCTCAACGGGCGGCTGACCATTGTGGGGGCGGTGAAAGCACCGGAGGTCCGAGGCTCCCTCACCACCTCGGAAGATGCGGGCTTTGTGGTGCCGCAGCTGGGTTCGCCGTTCCGGCTGCCCAATCAGTCGCTCGCGTTCGACGACCGCGGCATTGCGTTCAACAATTTTACGGTGCTCGATTCGGCGTCGAACAAGGCCGTGGCGAATGGCTACCTGCTGACCACCAATTTCGTGGATTACGCCTTCGACCTGCGCGCTACTACCAACAACTTCCTGGCCGTGCGCAGCACCCGCGAAAACAACGAGCTGTTCTACGGCCGGCTGGTGCTCGACTCGGATACGCGCCTCACGGGGCCGCTGGAGCTTATCAAGATTGACACCAAGGTGACCGTGGTGGAAGGCTCCAACCTGACGGTTGAGTCCCCCAGCTCCGCCCCTACCGCCGTGGAGCGCGAAGGCATTGTGGAATTCATCGACAAAAGTGCCCCGCTCGATACCATGCTGGCCCGCAACGTGGCCGTGGACACGGTGAAGGTGGCTGCTTCGGGCTACGACATTACGGCCGTGGTCACCATCACCGACCGCACGCCGTTCACCCTCGTCATCGACCCGGCCAGCGGCGACAACCTGCGCGTGCGGGCCGCCGGCACGCTGAACACCAACATCGCCCCGGACGGCACCATCACGCTGAGCGGGCGCATCGACGTCACCCGCGGCCAGTACCACATGTCGCTCTACAACTTGGCTTCGCGCGACTTCATCCTGGGCCGCGGCTCATCAATTGTATGGGATGGCGACCCGTACAACGCTACGCTTGACCTCACGGCCATCTACAAGGTGCAGGCGGCCCCGGCCGAGCTACTGGCCAGCCAGGGCGAAGACGACCCCACCAGCAACACCGTATCCCGTAACCGGCTACCTTTCAACGTCCTGCTGAAGGTGACGGACCAATTGAGCAAGCCCACCATCGGCTTCGACATACGGCAGCCGGAAAACCGGCGCAGCAGTTCAGTGAGCGAACAGGTGGAAGCCAAGCTGAACCGGCTGCGCCAGCCCAACCAGACGTCGGAACTCAGCAAGCAGGTATTTTCGCTGCTGATTCTGGGGCGGTTTGTGGCCCAAAACCCCTTCCAGACCAGCAGCGGCGAAGGCCTGGTGGCCTCGCAGTTGCGCGGCAGCGCCAGCGCCGTGCTCACCGACCAGCTCAGCAACCTGACCGACAAGTACCTCTCGGGCCTGGGCCTGGACCTGGGCGTGACCAACCAGGCCGACTACAGCACCGGCGAGGCCCGCAGCCGCACCGACCTGAACGTGGCCGTGCGCCGCCAGCTGCTCAACAACCGCCTGACCGTGCGCGTGGGCACCGACATCGCCCTGAGTGGCGCGGGCACCCAGAACACCACGGGCCAGTCGGCGGCCAGCAACCTGGCCGGCGACGTGAGCCTGGAATACCAAGTGCTGGCCGATGGCAGGCTGCGGGTGCGCGTGTTCCGCCAAAATGCTTACGAGGACATCGACGGCCAGATTGTGCGGACTGGAGCTGCGCTGGTGTTCCAGCGCGACTACCGCGACCTGAAAGAGCTGTTCTCGAAAGTGCCGGAAGACATCAAGCAAGAGCGCAAAGCCAACAAAAAGCAGGAAAAAGTGGAAGAGAAAGCAGCCAAGGATTCGGTGCAAACTGCTCCCGCTCCCACCGCCCGGGTAGACTCAGTGCGCCGCTAAGCGCTGCTCTTAATGAAGAAATAAGAATGAGGAATGAAGAATTTGCTATGCTAGTCCAACACTCAGGAGCGAAGATGAAGCGGTTGCTCAACAGGCAATTCCTCGTTCTGCATTTCTCGTTTTTCCTTGTCTTACTGTCGGCTTGCTCGGGCTTGAAGTACGTGCCCGAAGGCCAGAAGCTGTACACCGGCAGCAAAGTCACCCTCAAGACTCCAGGGAAAATCCCGAACGAGTCGGCGCTGCAAACCGAGCTGGAATCGGTGATTCAGCCCAAGCCCAACACGTCTTTTCTGGGCTTGCGGCCCAAGCTGTATTTCTGGGGCAAGGGCCAGGGCAAGAAAAAGGGCTTGAGCAAGCTGCTGGCCACCAAGTTTGGCGAGCCGCCGGTGCTGCTGAAAGACGTGAAAATCAACGCCACGTCGGGCCTCATCACCAACCGGCTTTACAACAACGGCTTCTTCAAGGGCACGGTGACCAACGAGGTGAAGGCCCAGGAAAAGACGGCCCAGGTGAACTACACCGCCAACACGGGCAAGGTGTACACCATTCAGGAAATTCATTTCCCGGAGCGCGACACGCTGATAGACCGCGACATTCGGGCCACGCAGGCCGGCAGCTTGCTGAAAGTGGGCGACCCCTACAACCTGAACACCTTCACCGCCGAGCGGGTCCGCATCGACAACGTCCTGAAAAACGAGGGCTACTTCTACTTCACGCCTGATTACATTCTGTTCCAGGTCGACAGCACGCTGGATGACAAGGTGAACGTGTACATGCGCGTGAAAGCCACGGCCCCCACCAAGGCTACCCAGCCCTACTACCTGGACGTCATCAAGCTGAACACCAACTACGTGCTCACCGACACCACCCGCCGGGAGCCGGTGCGCTACCGCGGCTACCAGTACTTCCCCGACGAGAAAGTGCTGCGGGCCAAGGCCGTTACCAACGCCACGTTCTTGTACCCCGACAGCCTGTACCGGCGCCGGCGGCGCGACCAGACCATCAGCCGCATCATGAGCTTGAACCTGTTCAAGTTTGTGGAAATCCGCCTGAAACCAGCCGAAGCGGGTGACTCCGCGGGCCGCGCCCGCCTCGACGCCGACGTGCTGATGACCCAGCTCAAGCGCAAGAGCCTGCGCGCCGACTTGCAGCTGGTTTCAAAGAGCAACGGCTTCACCGGGCCGGGCCTCACGCTCTCCTTCCGCAACCGCTCGGCCCTGCGCGGCGGCGAGCAGTTGCTGGTGAACGCCACCGCCACCGCCGAAACCCAAACCGCGCCGCCGGCCAACGGCGAGTCGCGCAACAACACCGGCCTGACCTCGACGGAATTTGGCATTAACGCCCAGCTTTCCGTGCCCCGGCTGATTTCGCCCAACCTGCCGCTGCTCGATGTGCGCCTGCCCAATTCCGACTTCCAGCCCCGCACCACCTTCGGGGCGGGGGTGCGCTACGTCACGCGCACGGGCTATTTCAGCACCACCAACTTCAACCTGAACTACGGCTACAGCTGGAAAACGAAAATCACCAACGAGCAGGAGCTGCGGCCCATCGACGTGCAGTACAGCTTGGTTTCGACCACTCCGGAATTTGACGTTATCCTCCAGCAGCGCCCGTTTCTGCGCAACTCGTTCGAGCAGCAGTTCGTGCTGGGCAGCAGCTACCGCTACACCTACAACCAGCAAGTGCTGGAGCAGCGCCGCCAGCAAATCTTCTTTCAGGGCCAGGTCGAAGTGAGCGGCAACCTGGCCTCGGCCGTCAGCAACGTGTTAGGCCTGAGCCAGACCGATGGCCGCTATACGGTGTTTGGTCAAGCGTATTCGCAGTACGCCAAGTTCGATTTGGAGCTGCGCGAGTACTACCGCATTTCGCAGAACCCGACTTCGGGCAACCGCATTGTGGCACGCCTGCAGGCCGGCATCGGCATGCCCTACGGCAACTCGGCGGGCCGGTCTCTGCCCTACCTGCGCCAGTACGGCATCGGCGGCCCCAACTCCATCCGGGCCTTTGCCGCCCGCGAAATCGGGCCCGGCACCTACCGGCCCGACGACAACAACAGCGACAACCTGAATTACTACGACCAAGTAGGCGACATCCGCCTCGAAGGCAACCTGGAGTACCGCCAGGACCTGGTGCCCTACCTCAAAGGCGCCGTGTTCGTAGACGCGGGCAACATCTGGCTGGCCAACCCCGACCCCGACCGGCCCGGCGGCGAGTTCAAGGCCAGCAATATCTTCAACCAGCTGGCCGTTGGCTACGGCGCTGGCCTGCGCATCGACGTGCAGTTCTTTGTCATCCGTCTGGATTACGCCTTCCCCCTGATGGCTCCCTACGGCACGCCCACCAACACGGCCGGCCGCCTCAATCTGGCCATTGGGTATCCGTTTTAGTGGTGAACTAGTGAACTGGTCAGATGGTGAGTTTGACGTTCTGCTTGCGCATTTAGCGCGGTTGGAACATCAAACTCACCAGTTCGCCACTTCACCATCTCACCTAATAATGGGCATGCGCTCGAACGGCCGCTCCCGGTCGAATAGGTAGCGGTAGGTGGCGTGGGTTTTCACGATGGTGGCGCCAATGGAGCGCGTCGTGACCAGCATGCGCGGGTTAAAGTCCCCAATCCAGTTCATTTCCAGGTCCGCATAGCCTGCGTCGATGAAGGCTTGGCGGGCGTGCACCAGCATGGCCGCGTCCACGCCCTTGCCTTGGTAGGCCGGCACCACGCCGTAGATGATGCCGAACATCCGCTTGTCGGACCGCTGCTTAAAGCGCCACTGGGCCCACAGGAAGCGCAGTTTGCCGAGCAGGTTGAGGCGCCTCCCCACGTGCCGAAAAATCTGGTTGAGCTCGGGCAGGCTGATGAAAAAGGCTACTGGTTCGGTGCCGCGGTAGGCAAACCAAAGCAGGCGCTCGTCCACCACGGGCTTCATTTCCTTCACAATCTTGCGGGCCTGCTCCAGGGTCATGGGCTTCACGCCGGTGTGGCGGGCCCAGGCCAGGTTGTACACGTGGTGAAAGTCCTGGGCCAGCTGCTCCGCGTTCTGCTTGCGGGCGTGGCGGAAGCTGAACTCGGCGGCGTGCTCCTCGGCCCGCTTGGCGAAGCTGGCGTGCAGCGGCGCGGCCGTGGTGCGGTAGCAGGTGTACTGCTTGAAGTAAAGCTGAAAGCCGTATGCTTCGAACAGGCGCTGGTAATACGGCGGGTGCCAGAACATGCCGTAGTTCGGCGGCCGGTCGAACCCGTCAATGAGCAGGCCCCAAAACCGGTCGCGCTCGCCAAAGTTGATGGGGCCGTCCATGGCCTGCATGCCGCGGGCGGCCAGCCACTTTCGGCCCGCATCCAGCAGTTGGTTGGCGGCCGCCTGGTCGTCGATGCACTCGAAAAAGCCCAGGCCGCCGGTGGGCAGGTCGGGGTTTTGCACGTCGGCGGCGTCGCGGTTGAGAAACGCCGCCACCCGGCCGATGACCGTCCCCGTGGCATCGGTGAGCACCCAGCGAATGGCCTCGCCGTTAATGAATTTTGGGTTTTTAGCGGGGTCGAAGGCGGCGTCCACCTCGTTTTCCAACGGGCCGATGTACTGCGGCACCCCGTGGTGCAGGCGCGCGGGCAAGGCATGAAACAGGCGCCTCAGGCGGGCATCAACAACTTCAAGAAGCGGCATAGGGCAGGGCACGGCCAAAGCTCCCCCACAAAAACGTCGCAGAAGGCCCGGCACGGGTGCAAAGAAACAGCCCACCGGCTGCTCAGGGCCGCCGCAGCACCGTGAGAATGGCCGCGCCGCCCACCCGTATGCTGAGCACCGGCCGGCCCACGCTGGGCGGGTACGGGCCCGGGTGCCAGCGGTATATAGTGAAATAATACTCCGCCTCGGCCGCGGGAACGATGCGCAGCCGGGCCCGGTCGGCCACGGGCAGCATTTTCCAATTGATGAGCAGGGTGACGGCCGTGCGCTCGTCCATGCCCACCGGCACCAGCGGGCGCGCGTCGTGGGCCAGCACCCATTCCAGCCCCTGCTTCGTGGACAAGCCCCAGTAGTCCCGCTCGAAGTTCTGCTCAATGGTCTTGCCCGGCAAAAAGCTGAAATACGCGTACTGGAAAGGGTGCTCGGCCACCATGCGCCACCCCACCTGCACGGCCCCCGCTGCCAGCACAACCACGAAGCCTCCGGCGGCCCAACGGCGCCAAGGCGCAGCAGCAGAGGCCTCGGCCCGCCAGGCCCGCCACATCGCGCGCAGCCCCTGCACCGCCACCAAAGCCATGGCGGGCCACACGAAGTACAGGTGCCGCCACCCGTCGTACAGCGTCGACTGCAGCAGCATCACGGCCAGTAATGGCCCCCCGAACCACGCCACTAACAGCAGGTTGCGGCGGGTTGCCGTGCGCCACAACCAGCGCCGGGGCCCTGCCAGTGCTGCCCGGCCTATTATTCCCAACCCAACTAGAAACAGCACCACGGTGGGCAGCGGGGTGGTGATGAGCATCCACACCGGCGCATAGTGCCACGGCAGGTGCTGAATGGACACAAAACTGCCCATATAAAACACCTCCAACGGCTTGGCGTATTGGCTGAAGCTGGTCAGCGCCGCCCCAAAATTCTTCAGCGGCGCCTCCCACAAATACGGCCACCCCAGCACCACCAAACCGGCCGCCAGGGGCACATACACCGCCAACGCCCCCGTAAACTCGCGCCGACGCACCGGCCGGTACAGCATCTCCAACCCCACAAACGCTAGCGTGAGCAGCGGCAGCAACACGCCCATGGAACGCACGTCGATGGCCACGGCCGTTGCCAGGGCGTGAAGCGCGGCGCGGCCGATGGTGGGCCGGCGCAGCAGCCGCGTGAGCGTGAGCATGGCCAGCGCAAACAGGCTGAGGAAAACGATGTCCTTGTAGTTGTAAAACGCTTCGGCAAAAATGTGGGGCGATAGCACGAGCAAGCCCGCCGCTGCCAAGCCCCAGCGCCAGTTGGCCAGCCACTCCCGGGCCAACCGGTACACCGCCCACGCGCTGGCTACAAACAGTAAATAGCCCACCAAATGCCGCCGGTAGGCCCATTCGGCGGGGTCCACGCCCGGCCACAGAGCTTCCAGCGCCACCCAGGGCAGCATAAACAGCACGCCGTGGTCGGCGTCGCGGTGCTGGTGCAGGTCGGGGATGTCGGCCAGGCGCGGCTGCCGTTGGGCCAGGGCGGGGGCCAGGCGCAGGGCCACGTACTTGGCCGTCACGAAGGCGTTGAGGCGGTCCGCCGGTTCGTCCCAGCTCATGCCGTAGTCGCGGGTGAAAACGACGCCCAGCAATGCCAGCAGCCCAAAAAACAGCCCTGCTGCCAAGCGGCGCACGCGAACGGAAGCAGAGCGGGTGGACAACACGAAGATGAAACGCAGGAGTGAACAGCGCTGCAAATATGCTCTTCTGCAGCGCTCAAATGGCAGAGGCTACCAACGGGCAGTATATTGAATAATCTTAGTAAATTGGTTATTATATATGTTAGAACCCGCCGGTTAGAAGCCACTAGCTACTCTTCCCATCCCGCCCTTACGCCGCCCTGATGCGCTGCTTTTGCCGGGGCCTACTGCCCAGCAGCCCCAACACAGGAGCGGCTACCTGCCCACTTACGCACTGCGTTACCCGTTCCCGCCCGCACTCTTTGCTATATGAAAACAAGCCTTTTACTGGTGGTGTGGTGCGCCACGGCGGCAGCCGCTGTTGCCGCCCCACCCAACACCCACCTCGACAGCTTGCAGCAGCGACTGCTCGCTGCCCCACCCGACACCAGCCGGGTCCTGCTGCTGGCTCAACTGGCGCACGAGCACACCCAAACCGACCCGCTGCTCACCATTGCCTACGGCAAGCAAGCCCTGCAGCTGGCCCAAAAGCTGGGCTATGCGCGCGGAAAAGCCTGGGCCCTGGTGCGGCTGGGGTCTGGCTTTCGCGAGGTGGGCAACTACCCCGCCGCCCTGCAAATGGGCTTGGCAGGGCGGCGGCTGGCCGAAATGCTGCGCGATGACTTCCTCATCGGGCGGGCCACCAACGCACTGGGTTACCTCAACTGGGAGCAAGGCAACAGCCGCACGGCCCTGGCCTACTTTTTCCGGGCCAAGCGCGTGGCCGAAAAGAGCAACAACGCCCAGCTGCTCACCCGCCTGATGGGCAACATCGGCAACGCGTACGTCCAGCTCAACCAGCTCGATTCGGCACTGTTCTATTCCCAACAAGGGTACGCGCTGAGCTTGCGGAACCACGACCTGACCAGCGAAGTGGGCGACGCGGCCATGCTGGGCAACATTTACGCTGGCTTGGGCAAGCCCGCCCTGGCCCGGCAATACTACCGCCGGAGCATTCGGCGGGCGGGCAACCAGCGCATCACCTTCGCGCTGTGCCGCGCCTACATGGGCCAGGCGCGGCTTGCCCAGCGCCTCAACGGCCCGCGGGCCGACTCCGTCCTCTACTTTGGGCGCCAGGCGCTGGCGGCCGGGCAGGTGGGCCACCACCCCCGGGGCGTACTGGAAGCCAGCCAGTTTCTGGCGGCGGCCCACGCCACCCGGCGCGACAGCGCGGCCGCCTTTCGCTACCTGCTGCTGGCCGGCAGCACCCGCGACACCCTGTTTAGCCAGAACAAAATGGCCCAGCTGCAGGCCATCGACGTGAGCGAACGGCTGCGCCAGCAGGAGCTGGCTGACCAACGGGCCTCCGCCAGCGACGAGCGCCGCCAAAACCTGCTGCTGGCGGCGCTGGCCAGCACCGTGCCGGCCCTGCTGCTGCTGTGGCGCAACAACCGCCTCAAGCAGCGCGCCAACCAAAAGCTAAACGCGCAAAACGCCGAGATTGCCAGCCAGCGCGACCAGCTGAGCAGCACGCTCGGCCAGCTCAAGGCCACGCAAGACCAGCTGGTGCAAAGCGAAAAAATGGCGTTTCTGGGTGAGCTCACGGCCGGCATTGCCCACGAGCTGCAAAACCCCTTGGCTTTCGTGAAAAACTTTGCCGACGTGAGCGCGCTGCTGGTCGACGACATTGCCATCGAAGGGCCCAAGCCCGCCCGCGACGCCAACCAGGACTTGCTTCTCGCCGGCCTGAAACAAAACCTCCAGGAAATCAGCCAGCACGGCCAGCGGGCCACCTCCATCATCGCCGGCATGCTGGCGCGCTCGCGCCACGGCAGCGCGCCCTGCTCCCCCACCGACCTCAACGCCCTGGTGACCGAGTACCTGCGCTTGGCTTACCAGGGACTGCGCGCCCGCGACGCCTCCTTCACCACGACCATCACCACGCAGCTGTGCCCCGACCTGGGCTTGGTACCGGCCGTGGCCCCCGATTTGGGCCGCGTGCTGCTCAATCTGTTCACCAACGCTTTTTACGCGGTGCAGCAGCGCCAGCAAACAAGCAACACCCCCGCTGGTTACACGCCCGAAGTCTGCGTGACCACCCAGCGCTTGCCCACGGGCCAGGCCGAAATTCGGGTTCGGGACAACGGCACCGGCATTCCAGCAGAAGTGCAGCAGCAAATCTTTCAGCCTTTTTTTACCACCAAGCCCGCGCACGAAGGCACGGGGCTGGGCTTGTCCCTGTCGCACGACATTGTGACGAAGGCGCACGGCGGGTCGCTCACTGTCGCTTCCCAAGAGGGAGAATTCGCCGAATTCACCATATGCCTTCCTGGCTAGCAATGCAGCGGCCAGCCCATTCCGGCCCAAACCCACGCCGGTGCAGCCGCATTAATAACGGCAAATATTTAATATTTTAGTAGTATGAAAAAGCTTCTGCTCGTGGGTGGCACGCTGGGCGTGCTGGCGCTGGGCGGCGTTTGGTGGGCACAGCCGTTCTCCGCGACGCCCGCCGAAGCCTTTGCCGCGCCGACGGCCCTCGACGCAGCCGAGGCAACGCCGGATTCGACGTACTTCGTGGCGATGGGCGACGTGGGCGCGGGCGGCACCGACGCCGTGCGTGCGCAAGTCACGGGGCGGGTGCGGAAAATCTATTTTGCGGACGGCGAATACGTGCGCGGCGGGCAGGTGCTGGCCAAGTGCTACAACTACACCTACGTGCTGGCGCCCCGCCACGGCTTTGTGGGTCGCTGCCAAATCACGGTTGGCCAGTACCTAACGCCCGTTACAGTCGTTACCACGCTAACCAAACGCAGCCACTTGATGGTTTCGCTGGCCCTGCCGCCCGGCCGCCAGGGCAGCGCCCACCCCGGCGACTCGGTTCGGGTGTGGGTGGCCAGCCGCCCATCCCGCGTAGAAACCGGCGTGGTGGGCCCTGCGGCGCAGGACAGCGCCGGCGCCGAGGTGGTGCAAATCATGCTCACCTCGCGGGCCCCGTTCCGCATTGGCGAGCGCGCCTGTGTGCGGCTGCGGGCTTCAGCACCCCAACTCACCAGCCGCTGAGCAGGGCTTGGCGATGGTACGGTGTTTTTCGATAGTGCCAAGCACAGCAATGGGCCACGGACGAGGTGATTGTAGCTTATAGCTTGCTTATAGCTTGCGCCGGGCGTATTCAGCGACCTAGCACCCTTCTAGTAAACAGCGCCTTTCAGTGCTTCGCGGGCATACTTATCCGCTTGCCGGGTAGTTTCAGGCAGACGCACAGCGTCGCTCATCGACAGGACTAGTCGAGTAGCTGTTTCGAGTGAGACACGGTGCCCAACCGATACAAAAAGCGGGTTTATACCGGTTTGCGTCCGTAGCGCTAGGCCGAGTACCTCGCCAGTCAATTCATCCACAAGTGAAGCTGTGGCACCCCGTTCCGAAGCCAGGTTATCAAACTGACCGATGAGCCGGGTTTTACCACAGCCGATGGTCGGTATATTCAGTTCGATGCCTAAATGACAGGCCAACCCGAACCGACGTGGGTGAGCCTGGCCCTGGCCATCGCAGATAATTACGTCCGGTTGCAGGCGCAGTTTGTGGTAAGCGGCCAGCAGCGGCGGCATTTCCCGAAAGGAGAACAAGCCTGGCACATACGGAAATGGCGCTGCCATTACGTGGGTTGCCGCGTCGAGCACCGCCTTGGTGGTCGCGTCGAGCAGCACGATGGCACCCGCAATCTGGTCGCTGTTTTTGTCATACTCCACATCAGCCCCTGCAATAATCTGCACGGGCTGCGGCAAATCATCAACTGTGATGACGCGCTGACGCAACTCTTGCTGAATACTAATGGCTTGGAATTCGGTCAGCATGAAAAAGAAAGTAAACGAGCCTTTTCTTAAACGTGGCTTTTTTGTCGGAGGTAAGTGAGCCAAGGGTATTCCGGACTTTCCTCGCTGATGGTATATTCCTCAACAACTTGCCCGTTCTCATCATACGAGGTCGAGCGAACGCACACGCCTTTCTCAAATATGGCTTTTTCCTCGACCGCACCGGATTCATAATAGTTAATCAACGGCCCATCCAGCAGATTGCCAATATATTGGCTGACGGATTGAATCTTCCCATCAGGATAGAATTCCGTTTCTATTCCGTGCTTTACGCCATTGAAGACTTCGTATTCCACATCAGTCCGGCCCTGAGACATCTCATACACAGTTCCGGAGTAGGGTTGGCCATTCTGGTAGAGAACGGTGACATTCTGGTCAATCCGACCATCCAGAGCATCTATGTTTATCCTGTTCATTGTACGAGTATTTATTTGTGACCAACGGAGTTGACTCCGTGCGTGATGTTCCGGCAGTTATCGCAGCGGTTCATCGGTTGCCCGGCAGTCGCATTCATTGTGGACCGGTTATGAAGATGTAGCTCCGACAAGTCTGCTTCCGTCACGGGTCGACCTGTGTGGGCTTCCCGTGCTTTTAACGTTTTGTCCAACGCAACAACTTCTGAGTGTGCCCCGGGGGTTCCAGCCGTCTCTTTAGCAGTGGCCGTACCATTTCGCAATGCCTCGTTTTGGGAGTCAATCCGGCCTTTAATAACAGGATGAGATTCCTCGTAGAACTTAGTGTACGCCGCCCGACCCGCAGGCTTACTCATGTTAAAATTCTCGCCGTAGTGAGTTCTCCCTGTTAGCGGGTCATGCACACCACTGTAACACGGACCTCTCTTGTTTACCGACAGATTAGCGACTCGGTTCAGAGCTTCCTCGCGCACTGACTTTACTAAATCAGTAATGCCCTTCGATAACGAGCCAGATTTAGTAGCGGCTGACCTCACCCCGCCTATCCCCTTCGCCGTCAACCCGCCCGCCAGCAGACCCGCCCCGGCTCCCACCAGCACCAGCCCGTTTTCCTGGCTCGGGTTGTGGTAACACGCCTTGCCCAGAAAGCCCAGGCTGGCCACCCCGGCCCCGGCCGCCCCAAGGGCCAGTGCGCCGGCCACCACGCCCGCCCCGCTGGCCACGGCAATGCCACCCAGCGCGCCGAAGGCCGCCCCCTGAAAGAAGCCCGATACCGCCCCTTCCGCGCCCCCGCTGATGCCGCCCGCCACGGCGCCGCCCACCCCGCCTACGGCCGCCCCGGTCGCGGCGGCGGCTCCCAGCACGGCCAGCGCCGCGCCACCGGTGCCAACGATGATAGCGGCCGTGCCCACCACCGCTGCCGCAATCAGCAGTCCCTTGCCTACATCGCCCCAAAACTCCGCGTCCTCTTTCGCTTCCTGTTCGGCGTCGGCATCTTCTTGGGTTAGCGTCGGTGGCAGCGCGAGGCCGGCCGCGAGGGCGGCCTGCTGGGTGAAATAGATTTTTATCAGCCCGCCCACCGTGCACTGGCAGGTGGAAAGGTCCAGCAGCGGCTTTTGACCCTGCACGCTGACGGTTTCCATCACGTTGGTCCACAGCCCCGTCAGCGGCGCGCAGGGGGTGCGCGTCACCAGGCACGCGCCAAAGGAAGGAATGTTGACCAGAGGCACGGCATCCAGCTGCGTGGCCCAGTCCTGCCCGTAGAGCTTTACCGTCTTGGGCGTGGCCGTCAGTTGGCCGGGGACCGCGCCCTTGTCGCAGCGCAGCCACACGCCGCTGGTGATGTATTTATCGCCTTTGCTTGCCATCTCATACCACTTTTAGCTCGTGGCGGGTGTGCTGGTGGTAGAAGTTGTCCACCGTAAAGGTCAGCTCCTGCCGGGCCGCCGTGAGCCAGCCGGCCTCGTCCAGGTCGTACTCCTCTTGGCAGTCGAGGTGATGCACCACGCGGTAGTTAATCATATCCATCGCCTGCTTCACCAGCAGCTGGAAGCCAGCGGCGTCAAACCGGACCTCGTCAATCTCGCCCGTTACGCGCAGCTGGCATTGGCCCGGCGCTCCGCTGTCCGGCATTACTTGGGTGTGCATTTTCAGTGGAAGGTCGACGCTGCCAAAGAAACCACTCATCAGCCGCTCGCTGTAGCCCCGACGAATTGCGCCGGCCGGTCCGGCCGGATTGAACTGCCCCGGAAACAGGATGCCGTAGGCCCCTTTGTGGCGAAAGCTGCTAAGTAAGGCATCTGAACTCAGCCGTTGCTCGAATCCTTCGATGAATGCCCGACCCTCCGCCGTGCGCCCGTACTTGTGCTTGATATGAGGCCGCAGACCCTGCCACTGCGCTTCTATTTGTTCAAGATTACGAATGGCCAGCAAGTCGCCGTACGTGCTGACCTCAAACAGCACCTGGTTATTCACCGGGTTCAGGTCGGCCAGTAAAACGGCCAGCGGTGACTGGTCGGTCTGCTGAAAAGACAGCAGTTCCGTAAACACCGCATCGGTGCCGTAGCGGGTGCGTCCGTAGTGCGTCTGCCGAAGCGTCGTCGCGATGGAGTTGCTGACGGTTCGGTCCCGCACTTTGGTGCTGGTATCCGTCTGTATCTGGTAGGTACGCGATACACGGGCACCGACCGGTACCGCCGACGCGGGGAAGGGGGAAGATTGCATACGTTTAGGGTAGAGCCGGTAAAGCTATTGCAAACCATCTATTTGTCAGCCTTGCACTTGCCAGAAACGCCCAAAGCATATAACCAACTACCCTCCGTCGGCCGTAGTCAGTGAAACCGGCGCTTGGCTTGGTGGCTGAAGTACCTTTGCGCAGTATGCGGTTAGTGTTTGGCCTGCTGGCCCTTCCTTATCAGAGGAAATGGCTGACGGCTAGCGCCGTTGCCTTGCCTGCAGTAGTTGGCGCCACGAGTCGGCAGGGCCGCATCGACGTGTTAGACCCTACCCCCGTCCGCGGATGTTCGACCGACTGATTCATTTTTCCATTCACAACAAGCTGGTTATCGGGCTCCTGACCCTGGCCCTGGTGGTATGGGGCAGCTACTCGCTCAGCCGCCTGCCCATTGACGCCCTGCCCGACATCACCAGCAACCAGGTGATTGTGTACACGGTGGCGCCCTCGCTGGCGGCCCAGGAGATTGAGCGCCTGGTGTCCTTTCCGGTGGAGCAGGCCATGGCCACCATTCCCGGCCGGGTCGAAGTCCGGTCGCTTTCGCGCTTCGGCCTCTCGGTGGTCACCATTGTGTTCGAAGACCAAACCGACGTGTACTGGGCCCGCGCCCAAGTCACGGAGCGGCTGAAGGAGGCCGAAAGCCAGATTCCGCCCGGCACCGGCCAGCCCACCGTGGCGCCCCTCACCACCGGCCTGGGCGAGATTTACCAGTACCTGGTGCGGGCCAAGCCGGGCTACGAACAGCGCTACGACGCCACCGAGCTGCGCACCATTCAGGACTGGCTGGTGCGGCGCCAGCTACTGGGCACGCCCGGCGTGGCCGAAGTGAGCTCCTTCGGCGGCCGCCTCAAGCAGTACGAAGTGGCCCTCGACCCCGAGCGCCTGCGCTCGCTCAACGTCACGGTGGCCGAAGTGTACCAGGCGGTGGCCCAAAACAACCAAAACGCCGGCGGCGCCTACCTCGACCAAAACCCCACCGCGGCCTTCATCCGCACCGAAGGCCTGGCCACCTCCCCCACCGACATCGGCAACATCGTCGTGCGCAGCACCGCCAACGGCTTGCCCGTGTTGGTGCGCGACGTGGCCGACGTGCGCTACGGCGCCGCCGTGCGCTACGGCGCCATGACGCTCAACGACCAGGGCGAAGTCACGGGCGGGCTGGTGCTCATGCTCAAGGGCGCCAACGCGGCCGAAGTCATCAAGGACGTGAAGCAGCGCATGGCCACCATCCGCAAAACCTTGCCCGAGGGCGTTACCGTCGAGCCCTTCCTCGACCGGTCCAGCCTGGTGGACCGGGCCATTCACACCGTGAGCACAAACCTGCTGGAAGGCGCCCTGATTGTGGTGTTTGTGCTGGTGCTGTTTCTGGGCAACTGGCGGGCGGGGCTGGTGGTGGCGTCGGTGATTCCGCTGGCCATGCTTTTTGCCGTCAGCATGATGCGCCTGTTTGGCGTGTCGGGCAACCTGATGAGCCTCGGCGCCATCGACTTCGGGCTGATTGTGGACGGGGCCGTCATCATCGTCGAGGCCATTGTGCACCGGCTGCACGGCGGGCACGCGCCCGGCCACGCCGCCGCCGGCCAGCTCACGCAAGGCGAAATGAACGACGAAACCTACCAGGCCGCTTCCAGCATTCGCTCCTCGGCGGCTTTCGGCGAAATCATCATTCTCATCGTGTACCTCCCGCTGCTGGCCCTGGCCGGCATCGAGGGCAAAATGTTCCGGCCCATGGCCGAAACCGTGGCCTTCGCCATCCTCGGCGCCTTCATCCTCTCGCTCACCTACGTGCCCATGATGTCGGCGCTGGCCCTGAGCCGCTCCACGGAGTCCAGAACGACCTTTGCTGACCGCATGATGGCCTTTTTTATTCGCCGCTACCACCCGGTGCTGCGCGGCAGCCTGCGCCGGCCGGTGGCAGTGCTTGCGGCCGCCGGCGGCTTGCTGCTGGGAAGTGCCCTGCTGTTTCGCACACTGGGCGGAGAATTCATTCCCTCGTTGACCGAAGGCGACTTCGCCGTGGAAATGCGCACGCTCACCGGCTCGTCGCTGAGCTACACCATCGAAAAAGCCCAGCAGGCCGGCGGCATCCTCAAAAAGCAATTTCCCGAGGTGAAAGAGGTGGTGGCCAAAATCGGGTCGAGCGAAATTCCCACCGACCCCATGCCCGTGGAGGCCGGCGACCTAATCGTGGTGCTGAAAGACCAGCAGGAATGGACCTCCGCACCGAACCGCGAGGAGCTGGCCGAGAAAATGTCGGAGGCGCTGAGTGTTATTCCCGGCGTCACGTTTGGCTTCCAGCAGCCCATTGAGATGCGGTTCAACGAGTTGATTTCGGGCGCCAAGCAGGACGTGGTGCTCAAAATCTACGGCGAGGACCTGCAGCAGCTGGCCGACTACGCCCAGCAGGCCGGCCGCCTGGTGCGCCAAGTGGCCGGGGCCGAAGACGTGTACGTGGAGCAAGTAACCGGCCTGCCCCAAATCGTGGTGGCGCTCGACCGCAACCGCCTCGCCCAGTTCGGCCTGAACGTGGCCGACGTGAACCGCACCGTGCAAACCGCCTTCGCCGGCGAAGTGGCCGGCCAGGTGTTCGAGCAGGAGCGGCGCTTCGACCTGGTGCTGCGCCTGCGCCAGGACTTGCGCAAGGACATCAACAGCGTCCGCCGCCTCTTTGTGGCCGCGCCCGATGGCCGCCAGGTGCCCCTGGAGCAAGTGGCCAGCGTGGAAATGCGCGAAGGCCCCAACCAAATTCAGCGCGACGACGCCCGGCGGCGCGTCTCGGTGGCCTTCAACGTGCGCGGCCGCGACGTGCAAACCGTGGTGGAAGAGCTGCAAACCAAGATGGACCGGCAGCTGAAGTTCGCACCCGGTTATTACACCACCTACGGCGGTCAATTCGAGAACCTGCGCCAGGCCACCTCGCGGCTCAGCATTGCGGTGCCGGTGGCGCTGGTGCTCATTTTTGCGCTGCTGTTTTTCACGTTCCGGTCCTTCCTGCAATCGGTGCTCATCTTCACGGCCATTCCGCTTTCGGCCATTGGGGGCATTGCGGCGCTGTGGCTGCGGGGCATGCCGTTTAGCATCTCGGCGGGTGTGGGCTTCATTGCGCTTTTCGGGGTGGCCGTGCTCAACGGCATTGTGCTCATTGGCTACTTCAATCAGCTCAAGGCCGAAGGCGTCCATGACCTTACTGAGCGCATCATGCGCGGCACCAAAGTCCGCCTGCGGCCCGTGCTGATGACGGCCACCGTGGCGTCGCTGGGCTTTTTGCCCATGGCGCTGTCGCAGTCGGCCGGCGCCGAAGTGCAACGCCCGCTGGCCACCGTTGTCATCGGCGGGCTGGTTTCGGCCACTTTGCTCACCCTGCTGGTGCTGCCCGTGCTCTACGCCCTGAGCGAGCGGGAGCAACCGCCAAAGCTCACCCCCACACCCAGCCCCAGAGCCGTCAAGAGCCTGCCGCTACTGCTGCTGCTGTTGCTACTTCCACTCCTAGGCCGGGCGCAAGCGCCGCTCACCGCCACGCAAGCCGTGACGCAGGCCTTGCAAACCAATGGCACGGTGCTGGCCGGCACCCGAGCGCTCGAAGCTCAGCAGGCTCTGCGCGGCGCCGTTCACGACATTGGCCGCACCACCGTAGGGGGCAGCTACGGCCAATACAATTCCCAAAACCTCGACAATCAGTTCACCATCACGCAGGGCGTGGCGCTGCCGGGCGTGTACCGGAGCGCCGCCCGCCTGGCCGACGCCCGCATTGCCGGGCAACAAGCCCAGCTGCAGCAGGTGCAGGCCGAGCTGCGGCGCCAGGTGCGGCTGCACTACGAGCAGGCCGTGCACGCCCGCCACCGCCTACGGGTGTTGCGGGGCCAAGACAGCGTATACACCGAGTTTCTGCGCGCGGCCAACCTGCGCTTCAAAACCGGCGAAGCCGCCCGCTTAGAGCTTGCCACGGCCCTGGTGCAGCAGGGCGAAATCCGCACGCAGCTGCTGGCAGCCCGCACCAATTTCCGGGTGGCCCAGCGCCAGCTGCAGGCCCTGCTGCAAGTGCCCGCCCCTGTAGCAATAGCCGACAGCCTGCTGCGCCCCCTGACCCTGCTCGCGGCCGTGGCCCCCTCAGACACCGCGCTGCAGCGCACCAGCCCGCAGGCCCGTGTGCTGGCCCAGCAACTGGCCGAGCGCCGCGCCGAAACCCGTGTGGCCCAAGCCGCCGGCTTGCCGGAGTTCACCGTGGGCTATTTCAACCAAAGCATCGTGGGCTACCAGCGGCTCGACGCGGCCGGAGCCGAGCGGTACTTTGGCCGGGGCTCCCGGTTCCAAGGGGTGCAGGCCGGCGTGGCGGTGCCGCTGTGGCGGGCGCCGCAGAAAGCCCGCGTGCAAGCGGCCCGGCTGCAGGAGCAAACGGCCCAAGTAAACGCCGACCGCTACCGCGCCGAACTCGCCGCGCTGGTCGACGAGCTGGGGGCCCGCCGAGCCGAGCACGAGCAACGCCTGGCCTATTTTCAAACCATGGCGCTGCCGCAAGCCGTCGTCATCACCCGGCTGGCTACCCTGGCCTACAAAGCCGGCGAAACCGGCTATTCTGAATACCTGCTCAACCTGGAACGGGCCCGTCGGCTGCGCCTCGACTACCTCGATGCCCTGCTGCAACACAACCAGACCATCATCGAGCTGGAATATCTGCTGGGCGGTCAATAACCAAGCCCAGTGGCCGTCCTGCCCGTAGTGAACATCATCATGCGCTATTTACCCTCGACCTTTTTGCTGCTCAGCCTGCTCGTGGGCTGCGGCGATAAGGCAACCACTTCCAAGCCCGAAGCCCAGGCAGCGCCCGCCGGCGCCCCCGCCAACGAAGACGCTGAAAAAGCCCTCCCCGACCGCGTCGTCCTCACCGCGGCCGAGCAGCAGATGGGTGGCGTACGCCTCGGCAGCATCACCGAGCGCCCCATGAGCGGGGGCCTGAAGGTAAACGGCGTGCTGGACGTGCCGCCGGAAAACCTGGTGTCCGTGAGTGCGCCATTGGGAGGCTTCGTGGCCCACACCGAGCTGCTGCAAGGCATGCGGGTGCGCAAAGGCCAGGTGCTGGCCACCATCCGCAACCCCGAGTTCGTGCAGCTACAGCAAGATTACCTTGAGACCAGCAGCCAGCTCCGGTTCGCCAAAGCGGAGTACGAGCGCCAGGGCGAGCTTTTCCGCCAGGAAGTGGCCCCGCAAAAGAACTTCCAGCGGGCCCGGGCCGAGTACGAAGCCATGCAGGTGAAAGCCAACGCCCAGGGCGCCCGGCTGCGGCTGGCGGGCTTGCCGCTGGGCGGCGCCATCGTGAGCACGGCCAGCGTGCGGGCCCCCAAAGCGGGCTTCGTGAAAGCCGTCAACGTGAGCGTGGGCCAAAGCATTACGCCCACCGACGTGCTCTTCGAAATCGTGGACCCCGACCACCTGCACGTCGAGCTCACCGTTTTCGAGAAGGACGTGCCGCAACTCAAAGAAGGCCAGCTGGTGCGCTTCACGCTGGGCAACGACTCCATCGGCCGGGAGCGGACGGCCCACATTTACCTCATCGGCAAGACCATTAGCGACGAGCGCACCGTGCGCGTGCACGCCCACCAAGACCGTGAAGACGAGCACTTGCTGCCCGGCACGTTCGTGCGCGCCGTCATCGAAACCAACCGCGTCACGGTGCCCACGCTGCCGGCGGCGGCGGTCGTGCAGTTTGGCGCGCAGGCTTACGTGTTCGTGGCGGCCGATACCGCCGCCCAAGCCGGCAACGCCGCCTACCGCATGGTCCCCGTGACGCAGGGCGTGAGCGAGGACGGCTACACCGAAGTCCACTTGCCCACTTCTGCGCAAGGCCAATCTTTACGCTTTGTCACGCAAGGCGCGTATTCGCTGCTCGGTAAACTGAAAAACGCCGAAGCGGAAGACTAACAGGCAGTTTGCCGCAGCGAAGCGGTTTGGAAAGCCGGCCCCGCCCGGTCCGACGCCCTAGGCGTCCGACCAGTTGCCGCAAACACGAAACCCAAAGGACCGTTGACCGACAACCGGTCGGACGCCTAGGGCGTCGGACCGGCTAGCGACATACTGCCTAAACGGTTTTATAAACGTTAAGGTCGCTACAAAACGAAAAAGCGCGGGCTGTTAGCCCGCGCTTTTGTCGCTATTCCCTTGGGGAAGCTGTGCCCTACGCCTGATGCTGCGATTGCAGCTGCTGCAGGCGCTGATAAGTCTGCTTTGACTGCTCGTACTGGCGCTCTACCTCGCGGCGCAGCGAACCCGTAACGGAGCGGTCCATCAACGCCTCCTTGTAGGCCTTGATGGCCCATTCCTCGCCGTACACGTTGGAACCCAACACGGCCTTCTCGTTGTAGCCGGTCACGGCTGCTTTGGTTTCCATCCAGGCCCGGTACAGCTTGCCTTTCAGCGTAGTGCCGGTTTCGGGCTCGCTTTCCTGTACGCGCAGGTAGCCGTTGAGGCGGGTGGCAAAATTCCGGCTTTGGCCCGCCAGTTGCTCGTAGTAATTGCGCAGGTCCGCGTCTTGGCTTTCGTGCGCTGCGCGCTTGTAGCCTTCCACCCGGTCGTTCACAAAAAGCAGCAATTCGTGCAACGTGCTCACAGGGTTGGACTTCTCGCGGCGTGCAGCCGCGCCGGTCCGCCGGAGCAGATAAAATCCACCGGCTGCCAGCAGGGCGCCGCCCACTACTTTCTGGGTAGTGGTTAGCCGGCCCCATTGGGTGCCGATTTGCGAGGGCAGGCGCTTGAGGGGCTCGGGCACCTGCGTGAGCGAAGTGGGCAGGCTCTGGCCTTTCAGCCATTGCTGGGCCTGCGAAATCAGGGCAGCGGCGCCGCCGGCTGCGGGCGCGGCCGTTTGGGCGTCGGTGCTGCCAGCGTCGGCGGTTAAGGAGGTGTCGGTGGCCTGCGCCTGCTGGTCGCCGGCTTTGGAGAGGGCGTTAGCTGCGGCAGAATCGGGGCTAACGCGGGGGCTGTCGGGGTGGCTCATGGAATGGGAAATGAAACGGTGAAGGCCACGCTGCAACTACAGCGGGCACGCTTCTCATTCGTTGATGCCCCCACAAAGGTTGCTGCCCCAAGCAGTACGGGTAGCAAACGGGTTTTGAGGCAGTTACTTAAAAATCTGGCGCATTCCATGCATCTACCTTCAACGGCATCTTGCCACCTACTACCGTGGGCCGCTGGTGCTCTCGGCAGCCGTATAGTTGCGTGGTGTCTTCACCCTTGGCTTACTGAGGCGGTTATGCTCTCCCGCTGCGGTCTGCACCTGATACTGTTAAAAGCAAAACAGCCATCCAGCAGAAAACTAAATTACTGTTAATCAATGTTTTAAATAAAGTATTCGAACCTTCGACCTCTTGCGTGTGAACAATAGCTCCCTACGTTTTCAATTGCTCTGCCTACTTGTCAGAAGTGACCCAAAGTAACTTTAGCTGATACGGAGCCAGTCGCAACGCTGGTCGCTATTATCTATGTTCAGCCGGTTCGTCTCCATTTGCCCCCAGATTTGGACGTGAACTGGCACGTGTCGGGGTTAGAGCTGCACACAGCCTATCAGTTGCTTAGAGGCGCTGGACTATGACCAAAGGGTTTTCGTTGCCGTAACTGGCCAGAAACAATGCGTTTCCGGCTAGTCTGCTTTCAGATTTCATTCAGCACAGGTATAACCCTCTTACCTTACAGGTATGAAGTTCCCTGCATCGATATACTTTACTTCACACGCCGAAAATTTGGCATGGCTTGAGCTTGTTGTTGACTATATCAGCGCGCAATGCACTAACTCAAAACTATGGCCCTTCATCCAAGAGATAGCCAAAGTTGAAGTCGCTCTTATACAATCCTCGCTAGAAGGATGGAAGCAAAGGATTCCCATGTCTTACTATCCTATCAACGGAAGAATTTCTACCCGCTTTTTCCATATTCTTTCAATGAGATTGGGTAAGCCAAGTTATGGAAACATGCCTGTAGAGCTAGTTGATAAAGCATTTGCGCTGTTGGCCGATAAGGGTATGCTATTTGAACGACTGCCTGACGGCATTACATGGCTATTTCCTGTTAAAGAGTATGAGGTAAATACGTATTTTGTTAAATACTTAGTGGATAACGATTTAATATACACCATTTATTTGGTTTTGATTATATTATTCGTCGTTACCATGCCTCTGTTGTAAAAATTGAGGTGAAATGCGGAGAAGATGTATCCATCGGCACGGGTTGGTTTATGGATTTGCCACCTACTACCCCCAGCACCCCCAGCCTACGGCTTATTGTAACAAATGACCATGTGCTTGACAAACACAGCAGCTTTCGAGTCCTGACAAAAGAGGAAACGGAACTAGGGCATAGCGAAGTCGAACTCCTGTTAGCTAAAACTGGCGTCGATATGGCACTAATCAGGTTGGTTGATACACCACCTGCTTCTAATTTCTGCTTAAGTACAGATGTGCCACTACTAGAAGATGTAATCACAATCGGCTACCCAGCCGTGCCCTTGTCGCGGGAAGCTTATCAAGTTGTCCATCGGGGAGAAGTAAATGCCCAAGTTGCTGACATGTGGGGGCAAGACTTACTTGTTATTTCGGCCCGTACTGCACCGGGCAGTAGCGGCAGCCCTGTGATTGACGACACTGGCCGCGTTGTGGGAATGGTTGCGCGAGAGCTTTTCGAGAAGTCAACGTTTCAAGAAAAAGGTATTACTCCCTATTCAGCATGTATCCCGGCAAAAACAATTCTCTCTGCTCTCTATCAGTCTAACATCTATAAACGATACACTACTGACTTTGAATAAAGGCGTTGAACTGCTTTGCAAGTTTGCCCACGTGGCCGGAGCTTTTTGCTTACTATCAAACTTACTTTCGCTCAGACTGTCCGCGTTTAGCTAGCCAGCGCCAAATAACAGACGCTATCTGTTTACCAGTTTCATAAATAGCTCCTTTTACTAGAGTTAAGCAAAGCAACAGTAGTGGCCCCGCTGACTCATTTGTAGACAATTGCTCAGCGACCGTTCTAAACAGGGTTTCCAAAGTGTGCATGTTTCCACTGCTCCGGAAAGGTTGGCCGGTAGCGTTGGGTCAAAGGAACCCAAGGCCCTTTGCGGCACCTTGCGGCCCGCACACAACCGCACTACTCCGCAATTTCTCTGCTTATTTCAAGCCTTTTAGGGCCGTCACAAACTCATTGTAGCGCCGTTCTACCCTAATTCCCGGCCCTTCCTGCATAGCCTTCTCGCTTACTTTAGCCCCGTACTGTTGCACAAGCGCGCGGCGTAACGACGCAAACCCATTCTCTCGCAATAGCCCCGTTTCCTTGAGCGCCCATCCCAATGCTACCCATGCCCCAGGGGTATTGCTGGGAGCCGCTGCTAGCTTCTCATTTTCCAGCGTCAACATTCCCTCCCTTAGCAACAAAGCCTCAAATGTTGCTTTATCAATCTGGCGTAGCAAGCCCTCAAGTGCATCACTGGCGACCTTATTGGCCTTTTTTACTGAACGTTTTGCGGGTTTGGCTTCAACCGACTGCATTAACGCCTCATGACGCTGCTGTTCCTGCATTTGAAGGACCAGCGCATACAGTTCAGGCGGCATACCAAAAGGGTTACTAGGGGCTGCGTTAGCTTCTAAACTGGATAGTTCGTCACGATACAGCTTTGCTACTTCCTGATTCCAAAACTTAGCGCCCATTGTTTGTGGATACCAGTTTTTGATAGGATTATTTAAGTCGTTGGCTAACTTAGCCGCTAGCTTAGAATGACGCTCTAAGCTCTCTTCACAATAGCGCAGGAACATAGAAGGCGTGTCAGTTTCCTTACGGGACGCTATTTCAGCTTTGATGCGCTTCGAAGCTGCTTCTACTTCGGCAGGGATTGGGCAATGAGAACAAAGGTCCTCCAGCCGCTTAATGTCCTCCCCTTTGGTGCAATGATTATAAATTTCAGGAGTGAACATGGTTCTAGTACCCGTAGTATACCAAAAGCAAAACAGCCACCTAGCAAGCAAGCTAAATGGCTGTTAATCGATGTGGGAAGTAAAGGGCTCGAACCTTCGACCTCTGCTGTGTGAAAGCAGCGCTCTGAACCAACTGAGCTAACCTCCCGAATGAGACACACAAGCAAGCGCTAAGCTTTCCTGGGCGTTTGTAGGCACCGTAGTAGGCACCAAAAGCAAACAGCCACTCAGATTCTAACCTAAGTGGCTGATAATCACTGTGGGGGATGACGGGTTCGAACCGCCGACCCTCTGCTTGTAAGGCAGATGCTCTGAACCAGCTGAGCTAATCCCCCGTGGGCATTTCCGTTTGGGATTGCAAAGATGGGAGGTGATTTTGGAAGTGCCAAACAAATTTCGGTTTTATCGGCCGCAATCTTGCCCCAAGACGGGTCCTGGCGTAGCAACAAATTCATTTTCAGGGCCAGAAAATTTGCGCACAAGCGGCAAATAATACGCCTTGCGGCTCCTCTCCGTGAAAAGCAACGTATTCGCGGCGGCACCGTTGAAGTGTGCAGACTTCTTTCCCAACCAACTTTTCTTTCCCCATGGACGCCCAACTCCTCCAGAATTACTCGGAAGCCGAAAAAACCGCCTACCTGAGCGCCATTGCCAGCCTGGCCACTGCCGACCGCCAAGCCTCGGGCGCCGAAGCCGAGTTCTTGCAAGCCTTGGCCCAGCAGGCCGGTTTGTCGGGTGGCGCCACGCAGCAGGTGCTGGCCGCCGCTCAAGACTCCAACAACCAAACCATTCAGCAGAACCTCGACGCCCTCAAGAACAGCGACCTGCGCTTTTCGCTCGTCACCGACCTCATCAGCTTCGCGCGGGCCGATGGCTCGTATGCCAACGACGAGGAGGTCATGATTACCAAGATGTCGCAGTACCTGGGCATCAACCAGCAGCAGCAGCAGACCCTGGAAACGGTGGTTGACCAAGCCGCGCACGTGCAACACGACCCCCAGGACCCCGGCAAACAGGGTTTCCTGAGCGGCATCGGCGACAAACTTTCCAGCGTGGGCATTCCCAAGGGTGCGCTCATGGGCGGCCTGCTGGGCGTAGTAGCCCCCATGGTGATTTCGCGGGTAATGGGCGGCCGCAGCCAAGGCATGGGCGGGGGCGGCGGCATGCTTGGCGGCCTCGGCGGGGGCGGCAGCCTGGGCGGCTTGCTCGGCGGCGCCACCAATAGCGGCCTGGGCGGCATGCTGGGCGGTTTGCTCGGCGGCGGCATGCTTGGTGGCCTGATGGGCGGCGGCAACCAGTCGGCCAGTATGCCGCAGCAGGGCTCGGCCATTGGCAGCGGCGGCTTGGGTTCGATGATGTCCATCCTCGGTGGCCTGGGTGGCCGGCCCAACACGCAGCCCCGCCAAGCTGGCGGCGGCGGCCTGGGTAGCCTGCTGGGTGGCGGCGGCGGCATGGGCGGTTTGCTCGGCGGCCTGTTCGGTGGCCGGTAATATCTGAACCACGGATTCCTGCGGATTGGTCGGATTCCACGGATTTTGTGGACGATTGCTGCACAAAATTGAAAGCAAAAAAGGCCACTCATATGAGTGGCCTTTTTTGTCGGATTATTGCAAAACAAAAAGGGAGGCGTCCACAAAATCCGTGGAATCCGACCAATCCGCAGGAATCCGTGGTTCAGACTTTGGCTGCTTCGACCACCGGGGCGGGCGCGTTGGCAAAGAAGCCGCCGTGCTGCTCCACTACTTCCACCAGCCGGTAATTGAGGTCTTCTTTCACGTCGAGGTACTCGTCGTAGCTGGTGGTGTCCACGAAGTACTGCACGGTCACTTCCTTGCCCGTGGGCGTAAGGGCGTTGAATTTCATCTGCACGTCCTGGGTCACGAGCGGGTGGGCTCTCATGGCTTCTACCGAAGCGGCAATGATGGCGTGAAGCTGCGCGCTGGTGGTGCGCTGGTCGAAGGTGAGCGAGAAGCCCACCCGGCGCGAGGTGCGCAGCGAGAGGTTGTCGAGCGGCTTGTCAATCATGCTTTTGTTGGGCACGGTGAGGTAGCTTTTTTCGGCTGTGCGAAGGCGGGTGCTGCGGAAGCCAATTTTCTCCACGGTGCCGCTCACGGGGCCCGCCGTCACGAGGTCGCCCACGGCAAAGGGCTGGTCGAGGAAGATGGTGAAGGAGGCAATGAGGTTTTCGAGGCTTTCCTTGGCGGCAAACGCCACGGCCAGGCCCCCAATGCCCAAGCCCCCCACCAGCGCCGTCACGTTCACCCCGAACACTTCGCCCAGCACCACCATCACTCCGATAACGATGACGAGCACCTTGAGCAGGTCTTTGGCAAAAGGCAAAAACTGGTTGTCGAGCCGCTGCACGCGGGCCGTGGCGCGTAGCTCGTTGCGGCGCTTCACCACCAGCAGCGCAAAGTCGACCATGCGCAGCACCACCCACGTGACGGTGGCAATAACGCCCAACAGGAACACGCGGAGCAGCGCCACCTTGGGCCAGGGCTCTATGCCCTCCACTGCGTCGGGTGGCATGGGGTAGCGCAGCACGCTGAAAGCCAAATAGAGTGTAAAAAGCAAAAAGAGGATGGATACGGGCTGAATGAGCAAGTCGTGCAGCTCCGTTTCGGTTACGCCGGCGGTATAGCGCTTGGTGAGGCGAAACAGCACCTTGCTCAGCAGCCGCGACAGCAGCCGGCGCAAGGCCCCGCCCACTAGCAGAATCAGCCCCGCGAGCAGGTACTGCCCCACGGTATTACCCAGAAATTCGTGCTGCAAAAAAGGAGGTAGCGTCATGAAGCAATAATGGTTAAGAACTTATCTGAACAATAACTTGAACGTCCTGCTGGGCTTGTCGAAGCATGACAACTTTTTTTTTGCGCAAACGCTGCGCCCAGCCGGCCAGCGGCGCGGTAATGGGAGCCCGCAGGGTTGTTTCAACGCCAAGACGCCAGCAGGCGTTTCTACTTGGCCCGAATGGCGATAACGGGGTCCAGGTTGGCGGCCATCACCGCCGGCACAATGCCGGCAATTACCCCGATGCCCACCGACACCAACAGGCCCAGGATGATGCGCGCGGCCGACATGCCAAGCGGCAGCGCGTCTTGCGGGAAGAGCGTGATGAGCCACACCAGCAGAATGCCGGCCCCGCCTCCAATCAGGCACAGGCAAATGGCTTCGAACAGGAATTGGAACAAGATGAAGAAGTTTTTTGCGCCCAACGACTTCTGAATGCCGATGATGTTGGTGCGCTCCCGCACCGACACGAACATGATGTTGGCGATGCCGAAGCCGCCCACTAGGATGGCAAACGACCCAATCACGCCGCCCACAATCCCGATGACGCCGAACAGCTTGGTGATTTGGCCGGCAATCATCTCGGGCCGGTTCAGGGCAAAGTTGTCTTCTTGCCGGGGCTTTAGGCCGCGAATGTTGCGCATCACGCCCTTCACCTCGTACTCCAGGTCCAGCAGGCCGGGGTCGTCGTCGCGGCCCTTTACGCCAATGCGCGCCGACGGGGCCCCGCCCATGCCGTTGGTGCTCAGCCCAAACATCTTGACGAACGTGCCGAACGTCACCAGCACGTTGGTGTCGTTGCTGGGCGTGTCGAGCAGCTTTTTGCCTTCTTTTTCCATCACCCCAATGATGACGAAGGTGAGCCCGTGGGACTTGAACTCCTGGCCCAGCGCCTCGCGCTGCGGATACAGGTTTTCGGCAATGGTGGCGCCGATGATGGCCACCGGGCGCGCCGACTCCATTTCCTGGTTGGTGAAGTACCGGCCTTGGGCCAGCGGCACGCTGCTCACCACGCGGTAGTCGTAGCTCACGCCCTGGATGGCGCAGTCCGACACCGAGTTGGAGCCGGCCTTGAGGGTGTTGCCGCCCTTGGCGGCGAAAATGGCCACGCCCCGGCTGTTGTTGCTGAGCTGTTTGCGCAGTTCCTGAAACTCGCGCGCCGTGGGCACGGGCCGATTGAAATATTTCCACCACGGATAGTCGGGGCCAAACGTCCACGGCCATTTCTCGATGTAAATCACCTTGTCGCCCACAAAGTCCATGCTGCTGCGGATGTTGGCCTCCAGCGAGTCGACGATGGTGAATACGGTGATGATGGAGAAGATGCCCACCGTGACGCCGAGCAACGACAAGATGGTGCGCAACAAGTTGGATTTGAGGGCATCCCAGGCAAAACGAAAGCTTTCGAGGGTGAGGCGAAGAGTCAGCATAGAGAAAGGCGCACGCGCAATGGGTCGGTACCGGAAGTCAAAAGACGGAAATTGGCGGCGAAGTTGCGGGGGCGGCTGCTTCGCACGGACCAGCCCACTTGCTCTTTTTGGAGTTGTACCCTTGCTCCCCCTTGCTCTTTGGGAGTTGTACTCCCAAAGCGTCACCGCGCGGAGTTGCACTCCGCCCGTTCGGTGGCAGCCATCGCCCGTTATCGGGGACTACAAGTCCCAGCAGGTAAGCTTTCGGAGTACAACTCCGAAAGAGCAAGGGGCGGCGGCTTCGCACGGGCAAGCTCGCGCGTTTTGCGGGCCCGGCCGTGGCGCTTACGCCCGCTGGCCAACTCTACTGCGAGGTAACTGGGCTCAGGCTGACGCCGTTATTATTTGCGGAGAAACGCCAAGAAATGGATACTCCCGGAAAAAGCCGTACTTTTGCCTCCCCAAATTTCCGTATATTCCCCCAATTACTGCCCTATGGCGATGAAATTGCACGAGTTCAAATTTGAACTCCCCGAGGAGCTGGTGGCCCTGCACCCAGCCCGCAACCGCGACGAGAGCCGCCTGATGGTGGTGCACCGCGCCACCGGCCAAATTGAACACCGAACCTTTAAAGATATCCTCGATTATTTTGTTGAAGGCGACGTTTTGGTCCTCAACGACACGAAAGTTTTCCCGGCCCGCCTCTACGGCAACAAAGAAAAGACCGGCGCCAAGATTGAAGTTTTCCTGCTGCGCGAACTGAACAAGGAACTGCGCCTATGGGACGTGCTGGTGGACCCCGCCCGCAAAATCCGCGTGGGCAACAAGCTGTATTTCGGCGAGTCCGACATGGTGGCCGAGGTGATTGACAACACCACCTCGCGCGGCCGCACCATCAAGTTCCTGTTTGATGGCACCGACGAGGAGTTCCGCAAGGCGCTGTACGAGCTGGGCGAAACCCCGATTCCGAAAGAGGTTATCAACCGCGAAACTGAGCCCGCCGACAAAGAGCGGTACCAGACCATCTACGCCGAGCACATTGGCGCCGTGGCGGCCCCTTCGGCCGGCCTGCACTTCACCCGCGAGGTGATGAAGCGCATGGAAATCAAGGGCGTAGAGCCGGCGTTTGTGACGCTGCACGTGGGGCTGGGCACCTTCCGCACCGTGGACGTAGAAGACCTGACCAAGCACAAGATGGACTCCGAGAACTTCATTGTGACGGCGCCGGCTTGCGAGATTGTGAATAAGGCGCTCGACGCCAAGAAGCGCGTGTGCGCCGTGGGCACCACCACCATCCGCGCCATGGAGGCGTCGGTGTCGGCCAATACCCGCATGAAGCCCACGCAGGGCTGGATTGACCGGTTCATCTTCCCGCCGCACGACTTCAAAATTGCCAACTCGCTGCTGACCAACTTCCACATGCCGGAAAGCACGCTCATCATGCTGGCCGCCGCATTTGCCGGCTACCCCCTGCTGATGGAGGCCTACAAAGAAGCCATCAAGGAGAAGTATAAGTTCTTCAGCTACGGCGACGCCATGCTGATTCTGTAATAGCAATAGCGGCTTCCGGGCTCAGGCTCTTTTTTCGCTGAATTTTTAGCGCCGGTGGTTCTTCTGAACCTCCGGCGCTCTTTTTTTGCCTGAACTTCGTCCCAATGAAAACACCCGCTACGAGCCGCTCTTTCCACACACCGGATGCCCAACCGCCGCGCTTTGCCATCCTTGTGGCAGGCGGGAGCGGCACCCGCATGGGCGCCGACCGCCCCAAGCAGTTCCTGCTGCTTCGCGGCGAACCGGTGTTGCTGTACACGCTGCGCCGCTTTGCTGAGCCCGCGTTGAAAGTAGCCGAAATTGTGCTGGTGCTGCCGGCCGACCAAATCGAAACGTGGCAGCAGTTGTGCGCCCAACACCGCGTGGACATCGCACACCGCTTGGTGAGTGGCGGGGCTTCGCGCTGGGCCTCGGTGAAAGCTGGGTTGGCCGCGTTGAAAGAACGCGGCGAAGGCTTGGTGGCGGTGCACGACGGCGTGCGGCCACTGGTGACGCGCCAGGTAGTGGAGCGCACCTACGCCGCGGCAGCCACGCACGCCGCGGCCGCGGCCGCGGTAATGCCCAAGGACTCGGTTCGCTTGGTGTCGCAGCACGGCTCGGCAGCGCAAAACCGCAGCCGCCTGCGCCTGATGCAAACGCCGCAGACGTTCGAGATTGACTTGCTGCGCCGGGCGTATGCCATGCCGGAGCTGGCGTCCTTTACCGACGACGCGACGGTAGTGGACGACCTGTGCCGGGTGCAGCTGGTGGAGGGCGACTATCGAAACTTGAAAATCACTACGCCGGAGGATTTGGTGGTGGCCGAGGCGCTGCTTGCAATGGGTGAATGAGCGAATGGGCGGATGAGTAATTCGTGTTGTCGTTCTTTGCATTTACCCATTCACCCATTCGCTTACTCACCCATTGGACTACACCAGCCTGCTTTACGACGTGCGCCCCGACGGCGTGGCCACCATTACGCTGAACCGACCGGACGTTTTCAATGCCTTCAACGACCCGTTGAGCTACGAACTGCAAGACGCCCTCAAGCAGGTGACGCGCGACGCGGCGGTGCGGGCCGTGGTGCTCACGGGCGCGGGCCGGGCCTTCTGCTCGGGCCAGGACTTGAAAGCGGCCCAGGGCGCCGAGAAACGCTCGTTCTACGACTCGCTGCACAAGCGTTATAACCCCATTATCCGGGCCATGCGGGCCCTGCCCAAGCCCATCATTGGCCGCTTGAACGGCGTGGCCGCGGGCGCGGGCTGCTCGCTGGCGTTGGCCTGCGACGCGCTGGTGGCCAGCACCGATGCCTCGCTGATTGAGGTGTTCATCAACATTGGGCTGGTGCCGGACTCGGGCTCGTCGTGGTTTTTGCCACGGCTGGTGGGCACGCTCAAGGCCTTTGAGCTGTGCAGCCTGGGCTCGAAAGTGCCCGCGGAAGAGGCCTTGCGCCTGGGCCTGGTAAATCAAGTGGTGGCGCCCGAGCAGCTAGACGAGGCCACCTATGCGCTGGCGGCCCGCTACGCTGCGGCGCCCACCAAGTCCATCGGCTTGCTGAAGCAGATGCTGAACAAAGCCGGCGCCGCCACCCTGGACGAGATGCTGGACTACGAAGCCCACTGCCAGCAAATTGCCGGCGAGTCGGAAGATTACTTCGAGGGCGTGAAGGCGTTCAGCGAAAAGCGCAAACCGGTATTTAAAGGCCTCTAAACCGCAGATTCGGCAGATGAAACGGATTACGCAGATTCAGACAAGAGCTTGTTTCTTTTAGGTTGCCGTTCCATGATAAAATCTTGAACAAATCAACCAAAAAGGCAGCCTTGATGGGCTGCCTTTTTGGTTGACCAGAACTGCCGGCTGAATCTGCGCAATCCGTTTCATCTGCCGAATCTGCGGTTTAGACTTACCGCAGCGTAATGGTTTTGGTGCGGCCGTTGACCGTGACGGCGGCCGTGTTGTCGCATGCCTGGCTGCCGCTGGGGTCGTAGTTCAGCAGCATTGCTTTGGCGTTGGAGTTGGTGATGCTCACGGTGCCGGCCACGTAGTATTTGTAGCAGTCGCCGCGCTTGATGAGGGGCGACTGGATGGTGGTGGTGTACTGCACGTTGCGGCGGTTGGTGCCAGTGGACGTGCCGGTTACGCTGTACACGTCATCGGAAGTGACGGCGGTGCCGAAACCCTGCGTGCGCATGAACGTCCAGTTGGCCGTCCAGGAGTGGGTGCCGCCGTTGTTGGCCCGGATGATGCTGGCACTGGGTACCTCCACCGTGAAGGAGCCCGCCCCCAGGTCGGTGAACCGGCGCGTGGCGGTGTGTTGGTTGTCGTTGATGAAGTAGCCCAGGCGGGTGACCACAGCACCGGCAATGTGGCGGTTCACGTCGGTGGTGAACACCACCACGATTTTGCCGCGACGGTAGCGGCCATCCGGGCACAGGCAGTTGGTGGGGCCAAAGTCGATGGTGAGCGTGCGCGACTGGGCGTCGTAGGTGCGCACGGCGCAGGTGCCGTAGATGCGGCGCAGCTCGAGCGCCCCGGCCACGGCGGCAGAGTTGTCGACCGTCACGTCCTGCGGCTGGGCCGAGGTCATGATGTCGGCGCTGAGGGCGGTTTCGAGGTTGTCTTCGCTGCGGTCTTCGGCGGTGGTCACGTCGTCGGGCTGGGCGTCGGTGTCGCGCTGGCAGCTGGCGGTGAGCAACGCGCCGCTGGCCAGGCAGGCAAAGGCAAGCGAGCGGAGGGAAATAATACGCATCATGGAAGCGGAAAAAAAGTATATAGAAGGAATAAACTAGGTTTGTGAGCGGTTGGAAGCACGGAAGGTGGTGGAGTTTAACCGGACCCCAAAATTTTCTGCCGGCTGCCGGTAAAAACCCCGCCCCGGAGCCCGCGTATAGCTTTGCCAACCATTCAGGCTTTACGCCATTCGCCATGCGCCACTCGCTTTTCTTAGCGCCTTCGCGGCGCCTGCTGTTCGGTTTTGCACTGGCCCTGCCGCTGTTGGCCGCTTGCTCATCGGGTGGCGGCAACGATGCGGTGGAAACGGCCAGCGAGCAGAATGCCAATAAAATCAGCGAAGCCGACGTCACCGAAAAGCAGGAGGCCGACGCCGAATTCCTGGTAAAAGCCACCAGCAACGCCCTGCTGGGGGTGGAGCTGGGCAAGCTGGCGCAAGCGCGCGCCACCACCCCGGTGGTTCGCACGTATGGCGCGCGCCTGGTGCAAAACCGGCTGGGCCTGCTGTCGGCCCTGCGCTCGCTGGGCAGCGCCAAGCAACTGGCCGTGCCCAACGCCCTGGGCGAAGACGAGCAAGCGGCCTACCACGAAGTGAACACCCAAACCGGCTCGCAGCTCGACAAGCGCGTCATGGACCTTATCATGAAGGTGCAAAAGCAGGACGCCAACGCCTTTGAGGACATGAAGGACGACGCGTATGACGGCGACATCCGGGGGTTTGCGGCCAAGTACGAGCCGCCCGTGCAGGAGGAACTGGCCGCGGCCGAAGAAGTGGCCGACGCCATCGAGGACCTGCCCTAGCATCAAACTACGCCCAAGCGCCCCAAAAAGCTCATCTTTTTCTCTCTGCTCCAGCGTAGAGGGCAAGCGGCGCTTTATGCTCAGTTACTCTGCTGCTTACGGAGCTAATTGGTTCTGTTTCAAGCCAAGGGCTTAGTGCTGTGCTTAGCCCAACTCGTCCATAAAATACGACTAGTGACGCAACATAGGCCCCCAAAACGACCGTACTACCTGCATTGCCAGGGGCTTGGCTTGCTGCAATGCGGACCTGCCGTCCTTCCTGGTGCCATCCTTCCTTCCACAAAACCTTCCACTTTATGAAACGCTCTTTTTTGCCTGCGCTTGCCGTTTGCCTGTGCACCCTGGCTTCGTGCGGCGACGCGAATAAATCAACCTCTGCCGAAGGCGGCAACGCCAGCGACAACACCATGACCAGCTCGGCGACGGGCGGTGACACGGCCTCCACTACCATGCCGGCCGGCTCCGAAAACCCCGAAAATCAGCCTCAAAGCGCAGGCACGGCCCAAGGCACGGGTGGCAACGGCGCCGCACGTGGCGTCAACGACGGCAACGCCGTGGGCAATAACACCGCCATGGTCCAAGGCGACCCCACCGGCCCCACCGGCCCTCACAAAGACGACAAAGAATTCATGATGACCGCCGCGCACAGCGACCAGAATGAAATTCAGCAAAGCAAAATGGCCCTGGCCAAGGGCGTGACCGGCGAGGCCAAAGAAATGGCCAACAAGATGATTGTCGACCACACCAAGTCGACCACTGAGCTGAAAGCCATTGCCACCAAAAAAGGCGTGACACTGCCCACCGACATGGACGCCGAGCACAAGGCCCTAGTGCCCACCATGGAGAAACTCTCGGGCAAGGAGTTCGAAGCCAAGTACATTTCGCAAATGCAAGCCGACCACCAAAAGACGGCCAACACCATGCGCGCCCACGAGCAAATGACGCAAGACGCAGACCTGAAAGCCTTCATCGCCAAGACGGTGCCCGTGGTGGAAATGCACCTGGGCATGGCCCAAAAAGGCTCAAACATGAAAATGTAGTGTGGGCCTTACGCCGGCCTCACCAGTGAAAAAGCCGCTGCGGATGTCCGCAGCGGCTTTTTCACTGGTGAGGCCGGCGGCGGCTGGCGTGGTACGTGGCCAGCTTACCGGTAGCCAAACCGGTAGCGCAGCCCAAAGCTGAACCCCCCGGCCAAGAAGGAACCCGATTTCACGTAGGGAGAGGTTTCTGGTGACGTGCCACTGTTCTCACTGAAAATGCCTCCCTCCTCAAAAAAGGTGCGTACGTCCTTATTCATCACGAGTTGGGTGGTGGCTTGCATCCGGCGGCGGCGCCCGAAGGCGTAGCTGGCATCCAGGCCCAGCGCGGCATGCAACCCGAACGCGCGGCGGCGGAACCCGACGGTTTCCTGGGTGGTGACCCGCCGGTCGACAACGGCGTATTCGCGGAAATCCACCGAAGACCACACGGGCACGAGTCCGCCCACCGCGTCGAACTGCACCCGCTTGAGGAAAGACCGCGTGAGCGAATACCGCAGCATCACGGGCAGGGCCAGCCCCCGCTCCTTCAGCTTTTGGTTGGGAACCGCCACGGTGTCACTGCCCGTCACGAAAAGCGTCCCCACGGGCTCATCGTTGAATGTTTCGCCGTACTGCACCCCCAACTGCACGGCCAGGCGCGGCGCCAGGTAATAGCCCGCGTACACGTAAGGCACCGGCCCCGCCGACACGTATTGGGCATAGGTGCCGTACCCGGCGCGGCCGGTGGCCGGGTAGCGCGTAATTTGGGTTTCGGCGGGGGTGGTTTTCACCACATCGGCCGGGTAAGGATTTCGCTCCGAGTGGCGCACGCGGTAGAAGTAGCCGCCTATTTCGGCGCCCGCATAAAACCGGGGCTGCAGCGTCGCCACTTCGCTGGCGGGGGTTAGCCGTTCCACGTAGCGCGGCGGCTGATGGCCTAAGGTTAGGCCAATGCGCAGGTTTTCGCTCAAAGCCACGGTTGGTTTTCCGGCCAAAAGCAGAACGGCGACGCCAACGTTGTAGTCGACGAAGCCGTAGCGGCCCAGCCGGCGTTGCGCGCCCCAGACTACACCCACATCGGCCGTGACGAACTGCCGCCCGGTGTTCTGGTACAGGAAGGATGGCGTTTCGTGGCTGTTCTTGCCCAACCCAGTCCCCAGCGCCACCGACAGGTAATTGGCGGCGAAATTGGCGGCGTTGCGGCCCCGCAGGAGGCGACGCTCGCGGTTGTAGTAATAGCGCCCCGCCACTTGCCCCCGAAGGCCCAGGCTGGCACGGGTCTCGGCGGTTGCATTGGGCCGGTAGCGGGTAAAGGCGGGGCTCACTTCGCCCAGTAGCGTCCAAGCCGGGTCGCTCAGCTTGCGCTCGTAGGCCAGGTGAATGCCGTAGCGGGTGTAATAGGTTTCGGTGCCAAAGGCCGTGGAAGACGGCAGGAAGTTGTTCAGGCCCAGCTTCCACAGGCTCCGCTGCTCCTCCTGCACCCGCAGGGGCACGTCGGCTACCGGCGTGGCCACTTCTTCGCCGTACTTCAGCCGCGTAGTATCGGGCACGGTCTGGGCCCCGGCGCTGCGCGCGGAACCAATCAGCAGACCAGCCCATAGGAGGAGCTGTCGGCCAGGAAAACAGGATAAGTTAGCCATTGGGAGGAAGCGGTGAAGATTAGAATTGGGTGGACAGCAGCTGCATTTGCAAAGTCAGCGGCGCGTAGGAGGTGCTCACGCGCACCAGGGGCCGCGCGCCGGCCGCCGGCTTGCTGGTCAGGGAGGCCCGGCTGCTTGTTCCCTTTTTAGCGTCAGCGTAGGCCGGAGGCACGGTCAACTCGCCTTGCAGCACGTTGAGTTGGTAAGCGAATCGTTCCGGCTCGGCCGCGCTGATGACGACCTCCGTGCGGTCGGCCTCTACCGTGAGCTTGCGCAGGGCCGCCACGGGCTGCACCCGCACGCTGCCGTAGTAGTTGCGCACGAAGCAGCTGCCGCCCAGCCCCAGCAACTGCACCGCCGACTTGTTGGCTTCGCAGGTGAAGTCGGCTTGCACGTTGGTGGCCGTCAGGTCGGCGTAGCGGGCGTTGGCCGTGAGGGTGCCGCGCAGGTTGCGCAGCGTAATCTGCCCAAAGTTTTGCTCCAGCTTTTGGGCGCCGCTGAGGTCGGCCAGGGTGGTTTGACCGTAGGCGTTGATTACCTGCAGCGGGTTGGCGGCGGGCATGAGCACGGTGTATTCGGCGCGCAAGTCGCTACGCACGGGCGGGGCGCCAGCGGGCAGGATGTACAGGTTGACGAGGTCCAGCGCATTGCCGTTTTGCTGGAGGCGGTACTGCGCCACGGGCAGGTCCTGCACGGCCACTTGCCGCTCGGCGTGGCGGGCGCTGAGGCGCAGGGTTACTTGCACGGTGGGCCGGTCCCAGCCCCGCACCTGCACGCTGGCCTTTTCGGCCCGGATGCGCACCACCGTGCCGGGCGGGCAATTCCAGGTTTGCTCCACGGTGCGGGTCACGACCTGCACCCGTGGCTGGGCCCAAGCGGCGGGCGGCGCCAGCAGCCAGAGCAGCCCGGCAAGCACGGCCAGCCGCCAAGCGACCGGCGAATTAGTGTAAACCATCATGAGATAAGAAGTTGAACCAGTTCGCGGGTTACAGATGCTTTCAGGGTGACGAGCCGGGCCTGCTCGCGGAGCAATTGCGGTGAGGAGCCAAAGCGGCGGGCGTCCCGGCGAAGCTGAGCTTCCTGGGTTTCCAGCTCCTGTAGCTGCGTGCGCAGCGTGCGGAACTCGCCCGACTGGCACACCACCGGCTGCGACGAGCAATGGGCCTCAATGAACGAGAGCCCTTGCCGCTCCAAGGGGTCGGCGACCGGCGCGGGCAGCGGCAGCGGGCCCTCTTCTTCGCTGAACGTCACCGTCTCGTGGGCAACAGTGGGCGCCGAAGTGGCCGGGCGCAGCTGCCACCACACGCCCAGCACCAGCAGCAGGCTGGCGGCCACCGCCAACGCGCGGCGCACGGCCTGGGCGGGCCACAGAGGCCGCACCACCACGGCCGGAGTGACGCGCCCCGTTGCAGGCGCGGCCGCAGTCTCGGCCGTGTCCAGTCGAGCGGCCACCGCGGCCCACAGGGCGTCGTCGGGCTCATGCGCCGGCAGCGCGGGGATGGCCCGTGCCAGGGCGGCGTCCACGGCCAGTTGGGCTTCGATGCGGGACCACGTGGCCGGGGCGGGCTCGTGGGCGGGCAGGTTATTGAGGGCCCGCCGCAGGTTGGGCCCGCCGGGTTCGGGCGTTTCGGGGGTCTGGCTCATTGGTAGAGGTGCTGAAGTTTGCGTTGCAGCAGGCGCTTGGCGTGGTAGAGCTGCGACTTGCTGGTGCCTTCCGCGATGCCGAGCATTTCCGCCACTTCGCTGTGGGCGTAGCCTTCCACCTCCACCAGGCAGAACACGGCCCGGTAGCCGGCGGGCAGCTCGCCAATGGCTCGGTCGAGGGCCTCGCCCGTGAGGTTGTCGTGCCAGGGCACCAGCGGCTCGGGGTGGCGCTCTTGGTCGTACACTTCCATGCGCTGCTCGCGCCGGAGCGTGAGCAAGGCCCGCCGCACCACAATTATTTTAATCCAGGCGCCCAGCGTCGACTGCTGCCGGAAACCCGACAAGCCCTGAAACACGTCGACGAAGGCCTCCTGCAACGCATCCTGGGCCAGGGCGCGGTCGCCGAGAATGCGGATGGCGGAGGAGAACATGGCCGTCTTGTATTGCTGGTACAGGCGGAACTGCGCTTGGCGGTCCTGGGCCAGGCAGCCGCTCAGCAGGTGCTGTTCTTCAGAAAGCAGACGAGGCGGCAAAGCGGGCACGGACCTTTATTTAAATTCTTTGCCTCAAAGTGCTGGGCGGTTCAATAAAGGTTGGTCGGGGAGTAAAAATTATTTTCATTGAGCCTAGCCAAGACACGACAACGCGCTAAAAAGCCCACTACGTAGTACACAGCGAGCTTCTTAGGGCCGTCAGTAAAGCAAGGTTAAGCATCTGTGTACTCGGTTGCTTGCAATTCCTTGGGGGTGCCCTGAGCCGTGAAGGGACCGATGTCAACCGCAACCGTTGCTACTTACCTTGTGCACATGAAAAAATCATACTACTCGGCACTGCTGGTGTGCGCCACCGCTACCACAGCACAAGCGCAGCTCAATGTGGCCTACCATCAATCCAACCTGCCCTTCGTGGCAGCCTCCTACGACTTCGGTCGCTTCCACCCCGACTTCCGGTTGAGCACCGACGCCTTCACCGCCGGCCTGAGTCCGGAGCTGACCCTAAACTATAAGCTGCTGAACAAGGACGACTACTACGTGTACGCCGGCGTTGGTGGGCGCACCAACAACTTGGCCGGCGGCGTGCTGCCGGTTGGGGTGGTGGCATTCCCGTTTGCCAAGAAGCGGCTGGGCTTTCACACCGAACTAGCCGTTATCGGTATCGGCAATGGCACGGTGTTGCGCGGTAGCTGGGGCATAAAGTTTCGCTTTGGCCGCACCGAAGAAGGGCCGGGCCTGTAGAAAATACGGGCCCTGGCACCCGCCAAAAACCGACAACGCCCCGCAACGTTAGCATTGCGTGGCGTTGTCGGTTTTTGGCGGGTGCTACGCCGTAGCCGTAGCGTACTTGCTGGTGCGTAGGCCACACGGCGAGCGGCGCGCAACTCCCCAAACAGCTTCATTTTCATTTACTTCATAGTATCGTTAGGTCTTCTATATTTGAGCTATTCCTCTTCTGCCACGCAGATGCATGAGTCGAACTGCGCTTTTGTGCTTCACTTTTGAAGCCGACTCCTGCAAGCAGAGTAATGGCGAGGCGAAAAACCGATTTTTCTCATTTTAATTTCCCTTAATTCATGAAGAAACGGCTACTTCTCGGCCTGCTGCTTTCTGGCAGCCTCACCGCTTGGGCTCAGAATCCAGACCCGCTGCTCCAGCTCAACTGCCCGGAAGCAAACGCTGGGAACCGACAGGTTCGCCAGACACCGCCCTCATCCAACACTACACCGCTGCTAGGTCCTGCTCTGGGACCAGCGCCGCCTAACCCGAGTCCATACTCTTCGTGTTCAGGCGTTATCAATGTGAACATTCATTTTATGCTACGCCTGGACGGCAGTGGCAATTTCAACGAAACTAACGACGGGGCGCCCTACGAGCGCTACAACCAACCTGGGGTAATCACTCCAGCTGACACGGCCAGCAATGGTTACGCCCGCGCCCGCGCACTGGTAGCTGAAATGAATAACCAAGCGGCAAACAACCCCATGAATGCCAATCCTGCCGGCACGTCCAATCCACCCAAAGGATACTCGTATGCGCTGAACGGCGTGTACTTCCACCGAGTGCATACTTACGTGTACGAATCGGTTAAAAATGACAACAACAATATCTATACGACCTACCCCTTTGATACCTATGGGGTGAACAAGGCGACGGAAGTAAATATGTTTATGATGGGTAACTACACCAATGGAGCTTGCTGCGATGTCGGGGGCGTTGCCTGCACGCTTGGCTATAATCCTAACAATCCGAGCAGCTACTGGGTGAAGGTTTTTAACTCTCATGAGTTTTACCGGTGGCGCCAGGAAAACAATGGTAACACCATCCCCATAAATGGCAATCCGTATACTATTCCGCAGAATAGCATGCCATTCACGGCTAATACGCTAGGCCATGAGATGGGACACGTGCTGGGCTTGTGGCACACGTTTGAACGCGCTAACAACTGTTCAGATGCAAGCGTTGCTAATCGGGGAGACGGATGGAATAACCTGATGGATTACAGCGGCGGCATAGCCTTAACTCCTTGCCAGTTGGGTGTCGTCGACTACAATCTGTACAATCCTGGCACTCCGGCCAACAGCTTTCGTAACTACCTCAGCAATTCCGCCTGTGGGGAGGTGCCGCCACGTGCCTTCTTTGTAATGTATGCTTGCCTGAACCCTGGCAACGTGTACATGGACAGCCGCGGCACGTTCATGGCTGACCGGATGACGGTTCGGGTGTATGCCCATGACCCGTCGGCCGCCAATGGCCGAGGCGCTTTGCTGGCCACCACCGCCAGCAACGTTTCCCGCGGCGGCCGCTGGAACCTGGCTAGAATCCACTCGTTTTCTGCCGGCCAGCAGTACTACGTGGAGCTAACGGCCAGCCGGGCCAGCGGCCAAACACATACCCGCGGTCAGGTCATCCAAGTGGTGGGCCCGTTGGAAGGTGCTTGTGGCTCGATGCCGGCTCCAGGAACGGAATAAATATTTGTTTTTCACCTTGCGTGTATGAATACGAAACAATTCTACTTCTCACAGTCGGCTGTATTTTTTGGACTGCTGGCCCTGGCAGTGCTCTCGGCTACGCCGGCCCGTGCCCAATCGCGCAGCCTCTACGACTGGGCTTGGGTGGCCCGCCTGGGCGCCACCACCGTGCCGGGGCCGGGTGCGCCCAACTTCCCGCCCAGCTTCGACCAACCCGAAAGCTTGGCGGCCGATGCGGCCGGCAACGTGCTAATTGCCGGCGCGTACGACCCGGACGTCATTTTCGGTGGCCCCAGCCCGCGCTACCAAGCCGCCACGGGCCCGCTGGGCACCATCGAGGGCAGCTACGTGGCCAAATACACTTCCGCCGGTGCTTTGGCTTGGACGATGGATTTGACCGGCAACGGCGACGTGCGCGTGAGCGACCTGGCCGTTGACGCCGCAGGCAACAGCTACGTGCTGGGCAGCTACTACCAGCAACTGCGCATTAATGGAGTTCTGGCGACATCGGCTACCTCCAACACGCCCTGCTTCCTGGCCAAAATCAGCCCCGCCGGAACCCTGTTATGGGCCACAACCGTCGAGCCTGATGTGATAACCGGAAACCGTTTCACCATGCAACGGCTGGCCGTGGATGCCCTTGGCAACACCGCCGTGCAAGGCGAATTCGAAGGCCAAGTAAGCCTTAACGGTGCTACGTTTACGGGTGCAGCCAGCAAGCTTCATATCTTAGTGGCGCGCTACAGCGCGCTGGGTGTGGCGCAGGGAGCTTTCGCTGGCTACACTAATGGTTCGGACCAAGGCCGGGTCTTAACAGGCATTGCCTTATCACCGGCTGGAGAATGTTATTTAAGCGGACGGATTTTCAACACCGCTTCCATACAGTTTGGAACGCTGCCAATACTCACCGGTCCTCCTTCTGGTGGCGGTAGCGTCTACAGTGCTGGTTTCGTGGTGAAACATGATGCCTCTACGATTGCAGCATGGCAATTGGTCAGTTCAGGAGCCTCGGCACAACTATTCAATGATGTCGCCGTTGGGCCTCAAGGGCGCTGCTACATTGTAGGCACGTTCCGTGGCGGCAGCATGACGTTGGGCGGCATAGCTTTGACCACTACTAACCCGGCCGGAGCATCGGGATACGATATTTTACTCGCAAAGCTTTCGCCGAACGGAACTGTGGAGTCACTGCACGGGGGCGGCGGTACCAGCCGCGCGTGGGGGCTATCTCTGGGGCCCCAAGGCGAACCCACCATTGGCACTGCGGGCGGACTAGACTGGGGCAACGTTTTATTACCTGGCCCATCTTCTTTTGCCTCCTCTGCGGCAACAGGCCTCCTACATTTCAACGCGGCCGGGGTGCCGCAACGCGGCTGGCAAGCCGGAGGCGGTTTTTTCACCACCGCCTTGGCCGTGGACGGCCTCAACCGCCCGGTGTTGGCCGGCACGTACACGGGGGTGTTTCCCGCCGCGTTCGGCACGCAGCAACTCACTTCGCCTTATAGCTGGAACACGCTCATTGCCCGCACCGGCACCACGGTGCTGTCCACCCGCCAAGCCGCCCAGGTAGCGGGCCTGGAGGTGTTCCCTAACCCCGCCCGGCAGCTGGTGGAGGTGCGCACGGCCGCAGCCGGCGCGGCGCGGGTGCAACTGCTCGACGCCCTGGGCCGCATAGTACGGGCGCAAGCGCTGAACGCCGAACAAACCCGTATGAACCTGGTCGGCGTGGCAGCGGGCTTCTACACGCTGCGGGTGCAGCAAGGCGGGGCCGTGAGCTTTCGACACCTCGTGGTAGAGCCCTAGTGCTGAGGCTCAGAACGGTGACATCGTATTGACAACGCAACGCCCGCTGCCAGAGTGGCAGCGGGCGTTGCGTTGTGAGTTACCGGGTACTGCTGCTAAGCCTCCGCTTTGGCATACTTGCTCGTCTTCAACTCTTCGGCCAGGAAGCGGGCGGTGTGGCCTTTGCCAGCCTTGGCCACCTGCTCGGGCGTGCCCTGGGCCACGATGGTGCCGCCGCCCGCGCCGCCCTCGGGCCCGATGTCGATGACGTGGTCGGCCACCTTTATCAGGTCCAGGTTGTGCTCGATGATGAGAACGGTATTGCCCTTGTCGGCCAGCTTCTGGAGCACGTCGGCCAAGTGGTTGATGTCCTCGAAATGCAGGCCGGTAGTGGGCTCGTCGAGGATGTAGAACGTTTTGCCGGTGTCCTTTTTGCTGAGTTCGGTGGCGAGCTTCACGCGCTGGGCCTCGCCGCCGCTCAGCGTGGTGGCTTGCTGGCCAAGCGTGAGGTAGCCGAGGCCCACATCATTCAGTGTCTTGATTTTGCGCAGGATGCGGGGCTGGAATTCGAAGAACTCCACGGCCTTTTCCACGGTCATGTCTAGCACGTCGGTGATGGACTTGCCTTTAAAGCGCACTTCCAGCGTTTCGCGGTTGTAGCGGCGGCCTTTGCAGGTTTCGCAGGGCACGTGCACGTCGGGCAGGAAGTTCATCTCGATGGTGCGAATACCGGCGCCCTCGCAGGTTTCGCAGCGCCCGCCCTTCACGTTGAAGGAGAAGCGGCCGGGGCCGTAACCGCGGATTTTGGCTTCGGCCATCTCACCAAACAGCTGGCGTATTTCCGTGAACACGCCGGTGTATGTAGCTGGGTTGGAGCGCGGCGTGCGCCCAATGGGCGACTGGTCCACCTCAATCACCTTGTCCACCAAGTCCAGACCCTCGATGGCGCTGTAGGCCAGTGGCTCCTTCTTCGAGTTAAAGAAGTGCTGGTTCAAAATCGGGTACAGCGTGTCGTGGATGAGCGTGGACTTGCCCGAGCCCGACACGCCCGTCACCGCCACCAGCTTGCCCAGCGGCACTTTCAGGGTCACGTTTTTGAGGTTGTTGCCTTTGGCGCCTTTCAGCACCAGCTCGGTGCCTTCGCCCTTGCGCTTCTTCTTTTGCAGCTCGATGTGCTTCTGCCCACTGAGGTACTGCGAGGTGAGCGAGCCGGAATTCAGGATTTCCTTGGGCGTGCCCGAGGCCACGATGTGGCCGCCGTGGATGCCCGCGCCGGGACCAATGTCCAGCACATGGTCGGCGTGCAGAATCATGTCCTTGTCGTGCTCCACCACAATCACCGAGTTGCCGATGTCGCGCAGGTGCTGCAAGGCCTTGATGAGCCGCTCGTTGTCGCGCTGGTGCAGGCCGATGCTCGGCTCGTCCATGATGTAGAGCACGCCCACGAGCTGGGTGCCAATCTGGGTGGCGAGGCGGATGCGCTGGCTTTCGCCGCCCGACAGCGTGCGCACCGGGCGGTGCAGGTTCAGGTAGTCCAGGCCCACTTCCAGCAGGAAGCCGATGCGCTTGCGGATTTCCTTCAGCAGCTCGCGGGCAATGACGTTCTGCCGCTCGCTCAGCCGGTCTTCCAGCCCCACAAACCACGCGGCCAGCTCGTTCAAATCCATCACCGACAGCTCGCCGATGTTCTTGCCATCCATTTTAAAGTGCAGGCTTTCCTTTTTGAGACGGTAACCCTGGCACTCCGGGCAGGGCTGAGCCTGGGCATACTGCGCAATCCACTCCCGAATGTTGTCCGACTCGGAATCCATCTGCCGGCGCAGGAAGGGGATAATGCCCTCAAACGGCTCGGTGTACGTGCCCTTGCCGCTGTCGGCCTCGTCCTCGGTAATGCCGTGGAGCAGGCGCTTGAGCAGTTCCTCGGGCAGCTTGTCAAGCGGCGTGTTCAGCGTGGCTTTGTTCTTCTTGAGAATGAGCGAAAGCTGCTGAAAAATCCAGATGTCGCGGTATTCGCCCAGCGGCGCAATGCCGCCGCGGCTGATACTCAGCTTGCGGTCGGGCAGCACGGCGTCTTCCGTGATTTCCTGCACCTCGCCCAAGCCGTTGCAAGTGGGGCAGGCGCCGTAGGGCGAGTTGAAGCTGAACGTGTTGGGCGCCGGGTCGTCGTAGGCGATACCGGTGGCTGGGTCCATCAGGAAGCGCGAGAAGAACTGCGGCTTCGCTTTGTCGCCTTTGCCGTCGGGGTCGAGCACCAGCATGGTGCCTTTGCCGTGCGTCAGCGCGTTCTGCACCGAGCCAGAGAGGCGGAAACGGTCCTCTTCCTTCACCACGAGCCGGTCAATCACGATTTCGATGTCGTGAATTTTGTAACGGTCCACCTGCATCTTGGGCGTGATGTCGAGCAGTTCGCCATCGACGCGCACTTTGGTGAAACCCAGCTTGGCAATCTTCTGGAAATCTTCGCGGTAGTGGCCTTTGCGGCCCTTTACCACGGGCGCCAGTACCACCAGCTTCTTGCCATCAAAATGCTTGAGGATGTAGTTGATAATCTGGTCGTCACTCTGCCGAATCATCTTCTTGCCCGTGGCGTAGCTGAAGGCTTCGGCGGTGCGGGCGTAGAGCAGGCGCAGGAAATCGTAAATCTCCGTGATGGTGCCCACCGTGGAGCGCGGGTTGCGCGAGGTCGTCTTCTGCTCAATGCTGATAACCGGCGACAAGCCCTCAATCTTGTCCACGTCGGGCCGCTCCAGCCCGCCCATGAAGCTGCGGGCGTAGGCCGAGAAAGTTTCCATGTAACGCCGCTGCCCCTCGGCATAAATGGTGTCAAACGCCAGGCTCGACTTGCCCGAGCCCGAGATTCCCGTGAACACCACCAGCCGATTGCGCGGAATCTTTACCGACACATTCTTGAGGTTGTGCTCACGTGCGCCGTACACTTCAATGAACGGGGCTTCGAGGTGCTGAGACGCGGGGCTGTGGCCGTTGAGCTGGCCGTTGGTGTGCACCGTAATGGGGCCAGCGGCCGGGAGTTCGGTGATGTCGCGCACGGCAGCGGCGGTATCGGCAGCGACGTTTGAGACGGTTGTTTTCAGCGCGGCGGCTTTCGCCTTGGGGGCGTTGGCAACCGGGGCAGCAGTGGATTTTTTGGCCATTCAGAAACGCAGCGAATGAGTGCGCAAAGGTACAAAGAAGGGAGCCCGAAGGCTAATGCTAAAAGCATATTTGCCAGTCGCATTAGCCAAACTCGAAAAGGTCCGTTGGTGCACAACAGCAATGCCGGTGGGTTTGTGCCCATGCAAGCAAATGTCTTCTCAGAACCACCCAACCGGCGGCCGCGTACCACGCCCGAGCTTATTGGCACCGTCCTTGCCACGGGCCGGTAGCACCTTTTATCCTTATTCCATCACCACCATGAAAGACTTGCTCAAACCCTTCCGCCTGATTTTGCTAGGCGCCTTTGCGCTGGCAGCCGCGCCGGCCGCGCACGCCCAAATAAACATCAACATCAACCCGCCGAGTTGGGGCCCGGCCGTGCCGCAGGGCCAGCAGTACTACTACATCCCCGAAACGCAGGGCTTCTACGACGTGCCGGCCCGCCAGTACGTGGTGCAACGCGAAGGCCGCTGGATTCGCACCGCCAACCTCTCGGGCTACAACCCCAGCAACTTCCACCCCGTGGTGGTCGACTACGTGGGCGCCCAGCCCTGGTCGCGCTACGACGAGTACCGCGCCCGCTATCCCCGCGGCGGCAACCCCAGCAACGGCGCCCTGCCCCCCGGCCAGGCCAAGAAACAAGGCTACCGCGCCAACCCCAGCAACGGCGGCCTCCCTCCCGGACAAGCCAAGAAAATGGGCAACCGTGGCTATGATGGCTACGGCGGCTATGATAACAAAGGCAAGAACAAAGGAGGCAAGAAATAGTCCGAGCTTGATTTTAGCAACGCGCTTAACAGAAAAGGCGGCCCGCATTAGGCCGCCTTTTCTGTTAAGCGCGTCCATCGGTCAGAATAGTCACTTTATCCGTTCTTAGAGTAGCTTTTGGCAACAAGCGTTTCGTCATTTGCCGTCGATATAACTTTGAGTGCATGACAACCGACGCTCAGTACAATAAGGTGTTTTTTTATCTCTTCTACTTCGTTATTGTCGCAGTGGGCATTGGCTTCTTAGCTGGCGGTATTTATGAAGCGCAACATGCGTCCGTTCTCTACAAGGAAGGTCTGCTAGCGAAAGGCAGGGTGCAAAAAGTAGAAGACCAAGGCAATGCGGATGCGGACTGGACAACTTATGAAGTGGCGTTTGTGGCAACAGACCACAAATCCTACACCATCCAAAACCATTATTCAGTAAGGGATAAGGTAAAATTGTACAAAGTAGGGCAGATGGTTCCAGTTATTTATCTTCCTAGCGACCCACAGGACGGCCGAATAGACAACCGCCGTGAACGGGACTGGGTAGCTGGTGGCTGTTTTCTGGGAGCTTTGTTTGTATTGCTGTTTGGCGCCATATTTTATTACTTCTTTCACCGTCCTTACCTGATTAGTCAACAAGCATTTTAGCAAAGCAGCATGTGGCAATCAGACTTGCTACGCATAGAAAAAGGCGGTTCCGTCCTGGAACCGCCTTTTTTTATGCGCTTGCTAGACGCTAGAACGCCGCGTTCTTGGGGTAGCGCGGGAAGGGAATCACGTCGCGGATGTTGGCCATGCCCGTCACGAACAGCACCAGGCGCTCGAAGCCCAGGCCGAAGCCGGCGTGCGGCGCCGTGCCGAAGCGGCGGGTGTCGAGGTACCAGTCCAGTTCGTCGGCGGGGACGTGCATCTCGGCCATGCGGGCCGTGAGCTTGTCGTAGCTTTCCTCGCGCTGCGAGCCGCCGATGATTTCGCCGATGCCGGGAAACAGCACGTCCATGGCGCGCACGGTGCGGCCATCCTCGTCCAGCTTCATGTAGAAGGCTTTGATTTCCTTCGGGTAGTTGGTGAGGATAACCGGCTTTTTGAAGTGCTTTTCCACCAAGTACCGCTCGTGCTCGCTCTGCAGGTCGGTGCCCCAGTCCACGGGAAACTCAAATTTCTGCTTGGCTGATTTCAGGATTTCCACGGCCTCGGTGTAGGTGAGGCGCTGGAAGGCGTTGTCGACCACGAAGCGCAGGCGGCCGAGCAGCTCTTTGTCGTACTGCTCGTTGAGGAAAGCCAGGTCGTCGGCGCAGTGCTCGAGGGCGTAGCGCACCAGGCTTTGGAGGAAATCCTCGGCCAGGTCCATGTTCTCTTCCAGCTCGTTGAAGGCCACTTCGGGCTCAATCATCCAGAACTCGGCGAGGTGCCGGGCCGTGTTGGAGTTTTCGGCCCGGAAAGTGGGGCCAAACGTGTAGATGCTGCCCAAGGCCATGGCCGCGAGCTCGCCTTCGAGCTGGCCCGAAACGGTGAGGTTGGTTTGCTTGCCGAAAAAGTCCTCGGAGAAATCTACCGAGCCGTCGGCGGTGCGGGGCGGGTGCTCGGGCGGCAGCGTGGTCACGCGGAACATCTGGCCCGCGCCCTCGGCATCGGAACCGGTGATGATGGGCGTGTGAACGTAGAAAAAGCCGTTCCGGTTGAAGTAGTCGTGAATGGCGAAGGCCAGCGCGTGGCGCACCCGCAGCACCGCGCCGAAGGTGTTGGTGCGGGGCCGCAAATGTGCGATTTTGCGCAGCTCCTCCAGCGAAATGCCTTTCTGGTCGCTGCCGCGTTTTTGCAGCGGGTAGCCTTCCGGAACCGTGCCCAGCACGGTAATCTCGGTGATTTGCACCTCCACGGCTTGGCCCTTGCCCTGCGAAGCCACCAGCTGGCCACGTACGGCCAGGCAGGCCCCCGTGGCCACCTCCTTCAGGCTTTCCTCGGGGAACTGCTCGGCATTGGCTACCAGTTGGATGTTGTGGATGGTGGAGCCGTCGTTGAGGGCGATGAATTGCACATATTTGTTGCCGCGGCGGGTGCGAACCCAGCCTTTGACGAGGACTTCGCGGTCGAGCTCTTGGCTCGACAGAAGTTGCTGCACGGTGGACCGTTTGAGGGACATAACTTGCGGGGAAGCGGATGAACTGGCAAAGGTAGGGCAGAACGAGTACCGCGAAATTTCATTTCGCCCCAACCTCACAAGTTGCCCCGGCGCGGGGCGAAATGAAATTTCGCGGTACAAGTTCAATTACTCAAACAAGGACTTCTTGTATTCCAGCGGGGGCTTGATGTTGGCCTTGCGCGCTTCGAAATAGGCCGCCACCTCATCCACCGACTTGGTATTGAACGTCATTTCCTTCGTCAAAAGTCCCTTGCGGCCCATCAGCACGCCGTAGCGCATGTCTTCGTAGCCATTGGTGTGGTGAGCGTCGGGGTTGATGCTGAGCTGCACGCCCTGGTCGAGGGCGTAGCGCACCCAGCGCCAGTCGAGGTCGAGACGCCAGGGGTTGGCGTTGATTTCGATGATGACTTGGTGTTTGGCGCAGGCGTCGATGACGGCTTTGTAGTCAATGGGGTAGCCCTGGCGGCGCAGCAGCAGGCGGCCCGTGGGGTGGCCCAGCATGGTGGTGTAGGGGTTTTCGATGGCGCGCAGCAGGCGGTCGGTGGCTTTGCGCTCGTCCATTTTCAGGTTGGAATGGATGCTGGCCACGATGAAGTCGAAACTGGCCAGCACATCCGGCGCGTAATCGAGCGCACCGTCGCTGAGGATGTCGCTTTCGATGCCTTTAAAGATGCGGAACGGAGCCAGCTCCGCGTTGAGCTGGTCGATTTCCTTGTGCTGCTGGCGCACCCGCTCGGCGCTGAGGCCGTTGGCGTAGTGGGCAGCCTGGCTGTGGTCGCAGAGGCCCAGGTACTCGTAGTTGTGGTCGCGCAGCCAAGTGGCCATTTCGCGGATGCTGTGGTTGCCGTCGGAGTAGGTGCTGTGGTTGTGCAGGGAACCGCGCAGGTCGTCGTCTTCCAGCAAGCGGGGTAGCTTTTTCTCGGCAGCCAGGGCAATTTCCCCCAGGCCCTCGCGCAGCTCGGGCACGATAAACTGCAGGCCGGCTTTTTCATACAGGGCCTCCTCCTGCTGGAACTTCTCGCGGCGGGCCCACTGGCGTAGGGTGGAATTTTGACTTGCTGAAGTAGTGAGCGGCTCGCTCAGGTGCGTTTCGGCGGCGGAATTGAGGAATACCTCGGTCACGAAATCCTCCGCGCTGGTCAGCAGCACCT
>NZ_DASVSI010000002.1:0-26394 GCF_036388155.1 Hymenobacter sp.
GGAACTCCCCCTCTGTGCCCTGGCGCTTCATGGCGCCCACCACTTCTACATCGACCACGATGGCGCGTAAGTCGGCGCCCTTGCTTTCGGCAATGAACTCCTGCACGATGATGCGGGCCTTGAGGTTGTGGAAGGCTTCAATGACCGATTGGGCGGCCTTGGCCGATTCGGCCAGTACCACGCCCAGGCCCTGCGTGCCTTCCAGCAGCTTGATGATGACCGGGGCGCCGCCCACCTGCTGCACCATGGCGGGCACGTCTTCCGAAAAGTTGGTGAAGGCCGTTTTGGGCATGCCCACGCCGGCCCGGCTCAGGATTTGCATTGAGCGGAGCTTGTCGCGCGAGCGCACAATGGCCTGGCTTTCCACGGCGGTGCGCACTTTCATCATCTCGAACTGCCGCACCACGGCCGTGCCGTAGAACGTGACCGAGGCCCCAATGCGCGGAATGATGGCGTCGAAGCCCTCCAGCCGCTGGCCTTGGTAGATAATGCCCGGATGGCCTTTTTCCAGCACGAGGTTGCACTGCAGGTGGTCGACCACCACAGCTTCGTGGCCCTGCGCAATGGCAGCTTCCACCAACCGTTGGGTAGAGTAAGACTTGGGCTCACGTGAGAGAATAGCCAGTTTCATCGTGAAATAGTGGATTGGCGAATTGGCGGGGTAGTGGATTGGTGTGGGTTAGTAGGTTGGCAAATGGTCGGCGTAAGCTGCTGTAAAACCTATCTTACCAACCCGCTGCCCCGCCAATCCACAAAACTAGTCAGGGCCGGGCACGGCGGGCGGCGGCGCGGGCCAGCGCCTTGTACGACAGATTGCGTTTGGCCACGTCCACCACGAAGCGGCCCTGGCGCAACAGGCTGCGCCCCAGCAACACCGGGTATTTCATGTCGGACCGGTCAGAAAGCGAAAAGTCGGCCTCAAAGTTTTCGCCGTACAGCTGCACCACCGCCCGAATAACGTACCGTTCCTGCACTTCGCCGTTGGACGAGCGGATGTCGCGCAGCTCGAAATCGGCAAAGGCCAGAGGGCGGCCGTCGGCGTCGGCGTGGCCGGGGTCAAGCAGGCGCACCATCAGCACGGGGCGCTGCCGGGCATCGGTTTCAATGTGGATGTCGGTGCAGTGAATGGCGCCGGTGTAGGCGCCCGTGTCCACTTTGGCCTCCACGCCGCCCAAAGCAAAGTCCGGGAAATCAATCAGCTCGCGGCGGCCGAGTAGGCGCTTGGGGGGGCGGTTCATGGAAGTGAAGATAGGCGAAGCGGTGAAATGGCAACAAGTGAGCTAACGTCACAAGAACGTCATGCCGAGCGCAGCGCAGCCTCTCGCGTGTGGCAGCAACTCAATCGTTGAAAGAGTTAGCGGTGGCACGCGAAATGCTGCGCTGCGCTCGGCATGACGTTCAGCCAAGCTCCTACCCTACGTACGAAATGCGGAAAATGGCGCCGCCCTGGTCGTCGCTCACCAGCATCGAACCGTCGGGCAGCACCAGCAGGCACACGGGGCGGCCCCAGCTTTCCTGGCCCTGCAGCCAGCCTTCGGCGAAGGTTTGGTAGGCGGTGGTTTGCCGGCCGCTGGCGTCCAGCTTCACCAGCGAGATGCGGTAGCCGCTTTTTTTGCTGCGGTTCCACGAGCCGTGCTCCGGGATGAAAATCTGGTTGCGGTACTGGGCCGGGAATTTGGTGCCGGTGTAGAACTTCATGCCCAGCGCGGCCACGTGGGCGCCCAGCTTGCGGGCAGGCTTGGTGTACATGTCGGCGGTTTTGCCAGCACTGAATTCCGGGTCGGCCACGTCGCCCGCGAAGTAGATAGGGAAAACCGAAGTGCAGGCCCGCCTTGGGCGCCCGGTTCAGTTCATCAGCGGGCAGGTTGTCGCCCAGCTGGTCGCGGCCGTTGTCGGTAAACCACATTTCCTTGGTCACCGGGTGCCAGTCGAACCCCACGGTGTTGCGCACGCCCAGCGCCACGTTCTGGAAGCCCGTCCCGTCGGGCCGCAGCCGGTTGATGGTGCCAAAAATGGGCTGCTCGGGCTCACAAGTGTTGCAGGGTGCGCCCACCGGCACGTACAACATTCCATCCGGCCCGAAGGCAATGTACCGGTAGCCGTGCCAGGCGTTGTCGGGCAGCTTGTTGTACACCACCACCGGCTTGGGCGGCGTTTTCAGGTTGGCCGCAATGTTGTCGAGGCGAATAATGCGGTTGATTTCGGCCACGTACAGGCTGCCCTGCCGCACGGCCACGCCGTTGGGCGCATTTAGGCCGCTGGCCACCGTGAGGACGGCGTCGGCCTTGCCGTCGCGGTTTTTGTCGGGCAGGGCGTACACTTTGCCCTTGGTGCCCTGGGCATTCGTGCCCACGTACACGGTGCCGTCGGACCCCACGGCCAGCTCGCGGGCGCCGGGCACGTTCTGGGCAAAGTAGCTGATGCGGAAGCCCGCCGGCAATTTGATTTTGCTAAGGTTAGCGTCGGCCGCGGTGGCGGCCGGCGTGGGAGCCGGGGTAGCGGCCGGCCGCGGGCTGGGCGCCAGCAATAGGGGTGCGGCCAGCAGCGCCGTAATGGAGACGAAAGAAAGAGTGGACATCATGTCCGCTCAAACCGCGGCTCTGAGCCGAAAGTTGCGCGGCTACCGGTAGCGGTCCAGCGGGTCGGGGCCGCCCTGGCCCTGCTCGCGCAGCAGCCGGTCATATTCCCGCTGGGTGCGCCCTTCGTAATTGAAATTGGTATAAGCTATTACGCCGCGCGACACGAGGCCAATGCCCCAAAAAAACGTGACGAACGCCGGCCAAGGCAGAAATTCGTGGTGCCGCGACGACGTCAGGGCCCACAGCGTCCAGAGAGCGGCATTCACCAGGACAAAAGGAATCAGGCTGGCTTGAAACTTAGCGCGAGCTTTTGCTTTCTGCCACAGGTAGGGGTTGCGGTTCAGGGGTTCCATGAGCGTGATGGTTAGGGATTGGTTGGAGTTGATGGTCAAAACTACCCCTACCCCCGAGCGTCCACAATTTGGTGTCGCCGAAACGTCGTTTGGCTAGGTTCGGGCAGCAATTCACCCCCCTGAAGCGTAAGCACCGAGCTGACTTTTCCTTACCGACGCTCATTCATCGGTAATTGCGGGCCGCTTTGTCGTTGTCTTATTTTCCTCGCCAGCCATGTCGTCCACTTCCCTTTCTGAACGCATTCGAATTATTTAAGGAGACATCACCAAACAGCAGGCCTCGGCCATTGTCAACGCGGCCAACTCCAGCCTGCTCGGCGGGGGCGGTGTGGACGGGGTCATTCACCGCGCAGGCGGCCCGGCCATACTGGAGGAATGCCGTCAGATTCGGGCCCGGCAGGGCGGCTGCAAAACCGGCGAAGCCGTCATCACCACCGGCGGCAAGCTGCCGGCACCGCATGTCATTCACACCGTTGGCCCCGTCTGGAACGGCGGCCACAAAGGCGAGCCGGCGCTGCTAGCATCTTGCTACCGCAACTGCCTGCGCCTGGCCGCCGAACGTTCCCTCGAAAGCGTGGCCTTTCCCGGCATCAGCACCGGCATCTATGGCTACCCGAAACAGGAAGCCGCCGCCATTGCCGTGCGCGAAGTGCGACAGTGGCTGGCGGCACACGAGTTTCCGAAGCAGGTTGTTTTTGTGGCGTTCGACGAGGAAAACCGGCGGCTGTATGAGCAGGCGCTGGCGGGGTAGCCGCTGCTACTTTGAGCCCACCGAATCGGTGGACTTTGGCCGGGATAAGTACCCATTGTAGCCATTCACCACCGTCACCATATCGCGGTAGCGCAATTTGCGATTGTACAGCGTCGCCACAAGTTGAGGGTAGTCGTGGAAGTACTTCATCATTTGCTCCTCGAAATTCATACGACTCACTTCTACAAAGTTCTCACCAGCCCGCCGCAAATACCATTTGCGGTCAGTAAATCCGCCACCCCCTCCTGACACCACCATTGGGCCACCCACCCCGCCTGCCAGCATCATGCTACCAGCGCCAGCGCTCCCTGTTGAGGTGTAATTGAACAGCTCCACTGTGCCGTTAGCCACGCGGGTAGCCAGCACATCCATGCTCTTGCCATTCACTACTATGCGCTCCAGGTAAGCTCCGTTTAATTTGATGGACTGAATCTTATCCACAGCAATGCTTAAAGGCTGCCGGCCAAACCGCCGCGCATCCGCTTCGGTTTTGTGAAACGGCACAACCCCCACAAATCCTGTGTTATCAACGCGAATCCAGGCAAATAACTTCTGGCCGTCAGTCCTTAAAATCTCGGCCCGACCAAACCCCCGGACGGTATTCTCGACGTAGCCAGTGTCAATGGCCGCCAGCGAATCGGAGACAGGCACCGATTTAGCAGTTCCGGGAGCCGCCGTTGCCACTTGGGCACTGGCCCGGTCCACTGCTGACAGCACCAGCAGCGCCGCCAATAGTTGTCGTGAAGTCATAGAAAGTGGAAAGTTACTTTCCTCAAAACTACTTCCGAAACTACCGCTACGCCAGCTCGCCCACGCCTTCCACGCGGGCGGCCACTTGCTGCATCAGCCAGAGCGGGGTGCTGGTGGCGCCACAGATGCCCACGGTTTGGGCACCGGCCAGCCACTCCTCCTCCACTTCGGTTTCGTTTTCGATGAAGTAGCTGCGCGGGTTGGCGGCATTCACCACCGAGAACAGGGCTTTGCCGTTGGAGCTTTTGCGGCCGCTCACGAACAGCACCACGTCGTACTCCACGGCGAACTTGGCGAGGGCGGGCTCGCGGTTGCTCACCTGCCGGCAAATGCTGTCGTTGGCGTCGAAGCTTTCCAGCTCGCCACCGGCCGCCGCAATGCGGGCCTCCATCAGGGCCTTCATCTTGTAGAAGCCGGCCGTGCTTTTGGTGGTTTGGCTGAACAACGTGACGGGCCGCGCGAAGTCGATTTGGTCGAGGTCGGCCTCGTTCATCACGATGATGGCGCGGTTGCCGGTCTGGCCCGTGAGGCCCGCCACTTCGGCGTGGCCGGGCTGGCCGTAAATTACAATCTGGCCGTCCTGGCGCTGGCTTAGGTCGAAAGCGTGCTTCACGCGGTTTTGCAGCTTGAGCACCACCGGGCAGCTGGCGTCAATCAGCTCCAGGTTGTTTTGCAGGGCCAGCTGGTAGGTTTCCGGCGGCTCGCCGTGAGCCCGGATGAGCACCTTGGTGTCGTGCAGCTCGGCCAGCTGCTCGCGGTCGATGATGCGCAGCCCCTGCTGGTGCAGGCGCTCCACTTCCATGCGGTTGTGCACGATGTCGCCCAGACAATAAAGTTGCTGGCCCTGCGCCAATTCGTCTTCAGCCATTTGAATGGCGAATTCTACGCCGAAGCAGTAGCCGGAATTTTTATCAATCGTGACCTTCATGCTGTGAGTTTAACACCACGCGCCGGCGAGGGGTTCGCCGGGACAAAGGTACGACCTATGCCGCCGCACACTCAGCAAAAGTTAGCCCAACTTCCTAGCCTTTGTCGCTCCACCTATGAGCGACTCATAAGATTTTACCAGAACATTAGCGACATATCTGCCGCCTATTCTACCTGTTATGAAGGCCAAACACGCGCTTATTCTTTATGCCCTTGGACTATGTGGCGATGCCATAGGCGCGTTATTTACAATTGAGCACTGGAGTGGCGGCCGCGACATTTTACTATGCGCTACCATCCTCAAAGTAAGCGGCGTGCTGCTGCTTCTGGTAAAGCTGCTGGCCTATCCAAAAATCAAAGAGTTTCTCAACCCCTAGCCTGCTGGGCTTCGGGCGCAAACAGCGCGGCCGACACGCGCTCCAGCACAAAGTCGACTTGCTCATCAATCACGAGGTGCGTGGTGTCGAGCAGCACGGCGTCGGCGGCGCGGCGCAGGGGGCTTTCGGCGCGGGTCGAGTCGAGGTGGTCGCGCTTGCGCAGGTTTTCGATGATGTCGTCGAGGGGCACGATTTCGCCTTTTTCGGCCAGCTCGGCTTCGCGGCGCTGGGCCCGCACCACCACGTCGGCGGTCATGAAGACCTTCACTTCGGCGTCGGGGAAAACGGTGGTGCCGATGTCGCGGCCGTCCATCACCACGCCGCGCTTGCGGCCCATGCGCTGCTGCTGGGCCACCATGGCGTGCCGCACCATCGGAATGACGGACACTTCGCTCACCGAGTTGGAAATGACCATCTGGCGGATGTCGTCTTCGCGGTTCACGCCGTCGAGAAACACTTCGTTGCGCCCGGTGCGGCGGTTGCGGCGGAAGCTGATTTGCAGCGTGTGCAGGGCCTGCTCCACGCCGGCCAAGTCATCGAACGGAATGTGGTGCTCGAGCAGGTACAGCGTGACGGCGCGGTACATGGCCCCGGTGTCGACGTAGGCGTAGTGCAGGGCAGCAGCCACGGCCTTCGCAGTCGTGCTTTTGCCGCACGAGGAGTAGCCGTCAATGGCGATAACGAGTTGTTTCATAACGACGCGGGCGGCCATTGGCCCCGCAAGATTACGAAATCCAGCCCTTACGAGCGGGCGGTGGGGTCTTCAGGCGGGCCGGCACCGAGGCAAAAAAAGCCGCTACCGAGGCGCTTTCTCCCTCATTCAGTTGAGCATTGACCAAATGGAAGGGGTTAAAAAAAAATCTTCCGGCCAGCCCCACGCCCGTGGTGCCGTCGCGGCCAGTGCCCCACTCGCCCCGGTACACCTCCACCAGGCAGTGCCCCAGAAAGCAACCCAAGGCCATAATCACGCCCTCGCGCTCGGCGGCCGGAAGCTGCCCGCGCTGGGCTTGAATGAAATTGGCCAAATGCGCCACGCCTTCGGCATCGAAGGCCTTGAGCTTGAGCTGCTGGCGCACCTGCTCGGCGGCCAGTTGGATGGAATCGAGAGGCGAAGGACTAACGTCGGACATAACTAACTGGCAATACTATATCGGCTTGCACGCGGCAAAACCACGTTCTTCTTGTTCGGGCGAATGGCAACAAGTTAACTGATTTAGCTCGACCATAAAGCTTCCTACCCGGTTGCAAACAACAAATAAGTGCCTCATCCGCGGCATCGCTGCGCGTTGACCTAGCAGTCGTGCGTGGGGCACGGAATGCGGCCGCCGGGCTTGGTGTGGTGCTTGTACCACTTGGTTTTTCTTTCCTGGGCGGTACGACGGGCGCACCCGCTGTCTGCCAGCAAGAGGGGCAGCGCGAGCAGCACAAGAGCAAGTTTCTTTTTCATTCGCCGAAACGGTTTTTTCTCAAATATAAGGTTCTTTGTTCGCGTCAAACCCGTATTGTGGCGGGTCGCTCCTGCCTTTCCGCTTCGCTTATGTCCGCCGATTTTTCACTCATTGCCAACGTCGTTGACGTTTTTGCCCGTTCCATTCAGCCGGCAGTTATTTCGGTTGAGGCCGGCCACATTGTGGCCATTGCCCCCATCGACGAGCCCGAGCCCAACCACGAGCTGCCCTACGTGCTGCCCGGCTTCGTCGACGCCCACGTGCACGTGGAAAGCTCCCTGTTGGTGCCCACCGAGTTTGCCCGCCTGGCCGTAACGCACGGCACGGTGGCTACGGTATCCGACCCCCACGAAATCGGCAACGTGCTGGGCGTGGCCGGGGTCGAGTTCATGCTGGAAAACGCCAGCCACTCGCCGTTCAAGTTCTGCTTCGGCGCGCCCAGCTGCGTGCCCGCCACGCCGTTTGAAACCGCCGGCGCCACCATCACGGCCGCCGACATCGCCACGCTGTTCGAAAATCCCAAAATTGGCTACCTGGCCGAGATGATGAACTGGCCCGGCGTGCTGCACCGCGACGCTGACGTGATGGAGAAAATAGCCATTGCCGTAGCCGCAGGCCGCCCCGTGGACGGCCACGCGCCCGGCCTGCGCGACGGCGACGCGGCTCAGTACGCCAGCGCCGGCATCAGCACCGACCACGAGTGCTTCACCGCCGACGAAGCCCGCGACAAGCTGGCCGTGGGCATGAAAATCCTCATCCGCGAAGGCTCCGCCGCCCGCAACTTTGACGCGCTGGTCGAGCTCATCCCCGAGCACTACGCCAACCTCATGTTTTGCTCCGACGACAAGCACCCCGACACGCTGGTGCTCGGCCACATCAACCAGCTGGTGCAGCGCGCCGTGGCCCTGGGGGCCGACCTTTTCCACGTGCTGCGGGTGGCCTGCGTGAACCCCGTGAAGCACTACAACCTGCCCGTGGGCTTGCTGGGCGAAGGCGACCCGGCCGATTTCATCGTGGTAAAGGACTTGCAGAGCTTCGAAGTTCAGCAAACCTACCTCGATGGCGTGCTGGTGGCGGAGAACGGGGTGTCCTTGCTGCCGGCCACGCCCATTACTCCTGTCAATAATTTCCAGGCCGAGCCCGTTGTGGCAACTGATTTCCAGCTTCTTGCGCCCGCTTCGGAGCAAGCCATGCTGCGCGTCATTCAGTGCTTCGATGGTCAGCTCATCACTGCTAGAGTTGATGCGCCGGCAACGGTAGACAATGGCTTGGTGGTGCCCAACCTTTCCCAGGACGTGCTCAAACTGGCCGTCATCAACCGCTACCAACCGAAGGTGGCGCCCGCCCTGGCGTTCATCCACGGGTTTGGGCTGAAGCACGGCGCCTTGGCCAGCAGCGTGGGCCACGACTCGCACAACATCACCGCCGTGGGCTGCGACGACGCCAGCCTGGCGCGCGCCGTGAACCTGGTGATTGCGGCCAAAGGCGGCCTGGCGGCCGTGGGCGCCGACGGGCAGGAAATTCTGGTGCCGCTGCCCGTGGCCGGCCTCATGTCGGACCAGGAAGGCCCTGCCGTGGCGCAGGCCTACGCCGCCGTCGATGCGCTGGCTAAGCAGTTGGGCTCCCCACTGGGCGCGCCCTTTATGACGCTTTCGTTCATGGCGCTGCTCGTGATTCCTAGCTTGAAACTGAGCGATAAAGGGCTGTTTGACGGCCAGCAATTCACGTTCGTGGCCGCAGTGGAATAGAGGGTTTCTGGTGCAGTTGGCAATTTTCAGCGGCCGTTTTGCGTAGAGAGGCACCCGGCCGCGGGGCGGCAGCAGCCAAACCCAGCGATGCTGAGCCCCCGAATTGTTCGAGTTTATGCTTTTGTTATTTTCGCCGCAAGTGCTTCGCCAAGCGCCAACCATGCAGCTTGGGCGGGCCGCCGTGGCTTTCGCCCTGCTCCTGTTGGCTAGCGTTTGTGCGCCGCCCGCTTTCGCCCAGAAGTACCGCACCGCGGCCGGCTTCCGCAGCGACGGGAGCAGCTACGGGCTCACCGTGCAGCAACTGGTGCTGCCCAAAACCACGCTGGAGGGACTGGGCATGCTGTCGCCCCGCGAGCGCAGCGTTACGCTGCTGGGCGAGCGCCACTTCGGCATTCTCGGCCCCAGCCTGAACTATTACTTCGGCGCCGGCGGCCACTTCGGCGTCCATAAGGACGACGGCAATTTCTGGGGCTTCGATGGCATCGTGGGGGCCGAGTACAAGATTCCGTTTGCCCGCATCGTCCTCTCGGTCGACTTCAAGCCCACCGTCGAGTTTGGCTCGGGCGACTGGAACCGGTTTCCCACCGCTGTTTCGGTGCGCTACATCATCCTCAAGCAAAAGAAAACCGGCTTCCTGAATGATATACTGGATAAAGTGAAAGGCGAATAACGCCGCGTAAGGCGGCAATAAGTCATTCAGCGTAAGAAAGCCCGTCATGCTGAGCGTAGTCGAAGCATCTCGCCCGGGGCAGTAATCCTTTTCTGGTGCTGGCGATTGAGTTAGTGACAGCACGCGAGATGCTTCGGCTGCGCTCAGCATGAAGAGCTTCCCCGTTGGGTTACTTCTGCACGAGTATTGAAAGCCAAAAAGCCCCAGTTCTGCGTAGAGTTGGGGCTTTTGGTGGTCTTGGCAAACGCCAGGGAAAGACTATTGGAAGCGCTTTTCCAGCAGCTTGCGCATCTTTTCCTCCGTCAGGGGCTTGGTGAGGTATTCTACGTTGGGGTACTTGGCCACGCGGGCGGTGTCGGCACCGTGCATGGACGTGGTGAGCACGGCCATTACCGTTTTGTCTTGCACGGGTTGCGGCAGCGCGTTGTACAGCTCCAGAAATTCGAAGCCGGAAATGCCGGGCATTTTCAGGTCCACAAACACCAAATCGGGCGCGGGGGCTGCGCTGCCGCCGTCCACGCTACCCCACAGCTTTTCGAAGGCTTCGTCGGCGCGCGAGAAGGTGCTCACCTGGTCGGCCACGGCGAGGCGGCCCAGCAGGCGGTTGTTCAAAAAGCTCGTGGTTTCGTTGTCGTCAACGAGGACGATATGGTTGAGATTAGCAGACATAAATAAATTTTTATTTCTAGCGTTTACGAAGATACTGCCTTCGTCTCGTTTGTGCAATGACTCTGCTTGTTAGAGCCAGCCTTGGGCGCGCATCCAGTCGTCGTTGTAAATTTTGCCGAGGTAGCGCGTGCCGTGGTCGGGCAGCACGATAACCATGGTGTCGTCCTCCTTGAGGTGCTCGCGGGCGTACTCCAGGGCGCCAAACACGGCCGAGCCGCAGGACCAGCCCACGAACAAACCTTCTTCCTTGGCCAAGCGGCGCGTCATCACCGCGGAGTCTTTGTCGCTGACTTTGATGAACAAGTCAATGAGGTCGAAGTCTACGTTTTTCGGCAGAATGTCCTCGCCAATGCCCTCGGTTTTGTACGGGTAGATTTCGTTTTCGTCGAAAATGCCCGTCTCCTTGTATTTCTTGAACACCGAGCCGTAGGTGTCCAGGCCCACCGTGACGATGGCCGGGTTCTGCTCTTTCAGGTACTTGCTGGCGCCGCAAATGGTGCCGCCCGTGCCCACGCCGCAGGCGTAGTGGGTGATTTTGCCGTCGGTGCCGTTCCAGATTTCCGGGCCGGTGCTGTCGTAGTGCGCCGCAGAGTTGGAGAGGTTGTCGTACTGGTTGGGGTAAAACGAGTTGGGCGTTTCGGCATTCAGGCGGCGGGCCACGGAGTAGTAGCTGCGGGGGTCGTCGGGGGCTACGTCCACGGGGCACACCACCACTTCGGCGCCCACGGCGCGCAGGATGTCCTGCTTTTCCTTGCTCTGCTTGTCGCTCATGACAAACACGGTTTTGTAGCCTTTGGCAATGGCGGCCAGGGCCAGGCCCATGCCGGTGTTGCCGCTGGTGCCCTCGATGATGGTGCCGCCCGGCTGGATGAGGCCGGCCTTCTCGGCGTCCTCAATCATGCGGATGGCCATGCGGTCTTTCACCGAGTTGCCGGGGTTGAAATACTCCACCTTGGCCAGAATGGTGCCTTTGATGCCGTCGGTCACCTTGTTGAGCTTGACGAGGGGAGTATGGCCAACGGCCTCGATGACGTGATTAAAATACATTGAAATGGACTGGGTGGGGAGTTCTTGGGAAAAGGCCACAAAGGTAACCATTGCGGCGCGGTGGCGCGGTGCCAACGGCCCTTTTCTAGCAACTGGCCGCGACGAATTGCCCGAGAAACGGGCGGCCCGAGAACTATTCCGGCCGCCCGCCCCGGGCTTTTGTTGCTCAATAATTCTCGACTGCGTCCAGCCTTGTGGCAGTGGCTTTCACCCGCCGGCCGCCGTGGCCCGGCAGCGGGCGCAGGGCCTGCGTTTGGTCAAGGAAAATGAACGCATCGTACCGATGCGGCAGGTCGGTGGGCACGTAGTTTCCGGTTTCGCTGGCGGGGTTGTACACCACGCCAATGGCCCGGTTGCCCCGGCGCTGAGTCAGTGGCGTTTCGCTGCGCCAGGTGTCGAGCAAGATGAGGGTGTTGCCAGGCGCTTGCTCGTGCAGCACGGCCTCCCACGAACCTCTCTGAGCGGCCGGCACCGTCATGGTGGTCACGGGACCGCCCCAGTACGGCGCCGCCGTCACCGTGCCCGAATACGTGCCGAAGCCCACCACGTACACGCCCTCGGCTTGGTGCTGCTGGCGCATGAGCTGGCCGACGTTCACTTCGCCACTGTTCGCCATGTCGGTGTAGCGGGCGTCGCCCACGTGGGTGTTGTGCTCCCACACCACGATTTTGGCGTTGGCGCCTTGGAAGCTCATCAAACGGTTGATGGTTTCGGCCATGTGCTGGTCGCGAATGTTCCACGAGCCGGCGTTGCTGCGCACCGCCGTACGGTAGTAGCGCTCAGCGTTTACCGCTACCAGCGCGTTTTGCTCGGCGTTGAACGCGCCCTCGTGGCGCGGCGGTAAGGCCTGGGCCCGGTTGCGCACGGCGGCGAGCACGGCGGCCATGGCATCGGCACAGTTTGCGCCGTTGAGCGTGGCCCGGCTGTAGGCCTCGTCGCTGCGGTTGTAGGGGCGGAGGCAGTCGAGCGCGGCGGTCACGGCGTTGAGGGTGGCGGGGTCGGCTTCCGCGAAATCGGTGCGGATGCTCTCCAAGGATTCCCAGAGGCTATACACGTCGAGCCCGTAAAAGCCCACTTTGCGCTCGGCGGGCTGGGTCTGGTTGTAGGTGCGCAGCCATTCGGCCAGGTCGGCTATTTCGCCGTTGGCCCACATCCAGGTGGGCCAGCGCGAGAGGCGCTGCAGGACGGCCGTGGCCGAAGCGCCGTTGTTGGCGCCCTTCACGTAGCGGTTCAGCTCGTAGAGGGCCGGCCAGTCGCCTTCCACCCCAATTAGGGTGAAGCCTTTTTCCTGAATGAGCCGCTTGGTGATGGTGCTGCGCCAAGCGTAAAACTCTGCGGTGCCGTGCGAGGCTTCGCCCAGCAGCACATACCGGGCCGGGCCCAGCTGGGCCAGCAGCGGGTCGAGGTCCTGAGGATTTTTTAGGGCGGAAACGCCGCGGGGTGGAATGGTGACTTGGGTGCTCGGAGCAACCGAGTCGCTTTGGCTGGCGCAACTCGTAAAGCCTAAGCACCAGCTTAGCAGCAGGACTATGGGTAGGCCCTTCATGAGAACAATCTCCTTTGCATTAAGTAAGTAAACAGCAGTGGTTGCTGGCACCGGGCCGGCGGAGGTAACCCGCTCCGCTCGCGAGGCCATGTGGGGTGGTCGTTGCACCGGCAACTGCATTCATTTCACCCCCCGTGCAACGGCCTGGCCGCAGCGGGGCGGTGTAATCGGAAAACGATTTTGGCGCACGCGAGATTCCTCAGCGGCTCTGATTCAGTAGTTTTCGCCGTTCGGTGCCCCTATCGGGATTTCAACGGATGCATCCCTTGCCGCGCCCTCAAAAAGCCCTACTTTTGCACCACTGTTGCCCGTCCGGGTGGCCTCTCCCACTCCCTCAAATTCCCAAAAAACACCTACGAATGAGCGTTCTGGTTAATAAAAACTCCAAGGTTATCGTGCAGGGCTTTACGGGCTCCGAAGGTTCGTTCCACGCCCAGCAGATGATGGACTACGGCACCAACGTGGTGGGCGGCGTGACGCCCGGCAAAGGCGGCTCCGAGCACCTGGGCCGTCCCGTGTTCAACACCGTGGCCGAAGCCGTTGCAACCGCCGGCGCTGACACCAGCATCATTTTCGTGCCCCCGGCTTTCGCCGCCGACGCCATCATGGAAGCGGCCGACGCCGGCATCAAAGTCATTATCACCATCACCGAAGGCATCCCCACCAAGGACATGATTGCCGTGAAGCACTACCTGAAGGACCGGCAGGGCATCACGATGATTGGCCCAAACTGCCCCGGCGTCATGACCGCCGGCGAGTGCAAAGTGGGCATCATGCCCGGCTTCATCTTCACCAAGGGCAAAATCGGCATCGTTTCCAAGTCGGGCACCCTGACCTACGAAGCCGTTGACCAGCTCACCAAAGCCGGCCTGGGCCAGACCACGGCCATCGGCATCGGCGGCGACCCCATCATCGGCACCACCACCAAGCAGGCCGTGGAGTTGCTGATGAACGACCCCGAAACCGAAGGCATCGTAATGATTGGCGAAATCGGCGGCGGCATGGAAGCCGAAGCCGCTCGCTGGATTAAAGAAACCGGCAACAAGAAGCCCGTGGTAGGCTTCATCGCCGGCCAGACCGCTCCTCCCGGCCGCCGCATGGGCCACGCCGGGGCCATCGTGGGCGGTGCCGACGACACGGCTGCCGCCAAAATGGCCATCATGCGCGAGTGCGGCATCCACGTGGTGGATTCGCCCGCCGAGATTGGCGACACCATGCTGCGCGTGTTGGGCGGCAACTAGTGCCTCACATTGATTAAGCAAAAAAGCCCCGGCAGATGCCGGGGCTTTTTTTATTGGCTTTGTCACAACAATGACGCGACGACTACTCACGCAGTGCCGCGCGTAACTGGGGCTGCGGCTTAGCTCAGCGCTTTATTTTAATGGTTTCCACCACCAGCGGCTGGCCTTGTTCGCCTTGCAACGAGGCCACGGCCAGGAGCTTCTTGCCGCGCTGCCGGAAACGCAGCACGCCGTAGTGTTTCTGGTTGATGAGTGGGCCCAGGCGGAGGTCGTTGGGCTCACCCGTGTTTTGGGTGGCGGGGTGCGTAAGGCCGCTGGAGGTGATTTCGTAGACCGGGTACGCCACGTCGGGCACCGTCGTTTTGGAGATTTCGCCAATGTGCCGGTCGCCGCTGATGAGCACCACGCCCTTGGCCTTGGAGCTGGCGAGCAACGCCAGCAGGCGCTGCCGGGCCGCCGGGAAGTTGGCCCACTTCTCGTAGGCGTGTTGCTGGGGCAGAAACTGGATGCCGCAGCCGATGACGTGGGCATCGGCGGTGCTGTTGGTCAGTTGCTGCTCCAGCCATTTCCACTGGGCCTCGCCCAGCACGTCGCCGGTGGGGGTGGGGTGGTACACCAGATGCTTGTCGCGGTAGAGCGAATCTTGGAAATACCGGTCGTCGAGTAGCAGCACTTTCACCTTTTTGGTGCCCGCGGCGTACTCGTACCCGGCATAAATGCCTTCTTGCTGACGGCGGGGGCTGGTGGCTGGCTCCTGCAGAAAGTCGAGGGCTGCTTGCTGGGTTTGGCGCTTAAACGGGTAGTTCTTGTTGCCGTCGTTTTTGCCGTAGTCGTGGTCGTCCCAAGTGCCAATAATGGTCGGCACCTGCGTCCGGAACTCGCGGTAGCCGGGCAGGTTGAATTGGGTGTCATACTTCTGCTTGAGCAGGGCCATGTCGTCGGTGTCGCCGTAAATGTTGTCGCCGAGCCACACCCACACGTCGGGCTTGTCGCGGGCGATGACCGGCCAAAGCGGCTGGGGCAAATCGATGCGATTGCAAGAGCCAAAAGCCAGCGTCAGCTCTTTCTTCGTTTGCGCTTCGGCGGTCAGGCCGCCCCACACGAGCGCCAGCCACAGCGCCCCCAGCATGCGTTTTTTCATAGCGCAAAGATGCACTGATGGGGGCCGGAACCTGAGCGAAAACCTGAAAATAACCGGGCGCAACAGCACTTGGGATGCCCTAACTGCCCAAAACGCAAAAAGCCCCGGACGGGACCGGGGCTTTGGTAAACTCCCCGCACGTTCATCAATCGTCAAAGGAGGTGTTGCCATCCAAATTCACCACAATGCCCACCTGAAACACCGAATTGGCGGCTTTCAGGTACTTGTTGCTGCGAAAGCCAAAAATTTGGCCACTCAGCAGCTGTAGCTGCACGGGGCCGGCAATCTGGGTGCGGGTGAAGGTGATGGGCTCGAAGAAAACGTTGTTTTCGCCGGGTGCCGCCACGCCGTTTATTTGAAAATTATTGAGCTGCAAATAGCTCAGGCGTAGCGCCGCGCCATAAGTGAACGGGAACTCGTGCTTGAACAGTGTGAAGCTGTCGCGTTTTTTGCGGGCGTAGTTCACCTGGGCGAAGGCTTTAGACAGGGTGCCATTCAGCCGGCGCGTCACCACTTGCTCGTCGTCGCGCTCGATGCGCTCGGTTTTGCCGCCGCCGCCCCCCACGTACACTTCCAGCACCCGCTTGTCGGGCAGGCGGGTAAAGTAGCCCAGGCTGGCTTCGCCAAAATCAATGTTTTCGGTGCGCTTGGTCTTCTTGCGGTGCATCGACGAAAAAGTACCCGCTACGCCCAGATGGTCGGTCATGCCGTAGGCGCCTTGCAAGGCCGTATTTCCTTGCAGGTTGGTGCTGACGCTGCCATAAAACTCGCCTTGGTGCGTGAGCAGCGGAGCGTGCGGCGGCGGGGGAAAGTACAGCGAGGAACAGCCCGTAAGGCCCGTGGCAACCCCTAAAATGGCAAAACGCAGCAAATGCTTCATATAAATTGGGAACGGAAACGGAAGGCTAAGCAACGCCCGACACGGCAATTTCGTGTTTCTGCGGGGATTTCTCCTGCTTTTGTTTAACAGTACCACCCCTCCGACAAGCCGGACCGTATGTAAGAAGAACCATTTCCAGCCGCTTGCCTATGCCCGCCGACTCATTCGATGCCATCATTATTGGGGCCGGCCAGGCCGGCACGCCCCTCGCCTACGCCCTCGCCGAAGCCGGCCGCCGCGTGGCAATGGTGGAAAGCGAGCACCTGGGCGGCTCCTGCATCAACTACGGTTGCGCCCCCACCAAAGCACTGCTGGCCTCGGCCCAACGGGCGCACCACGTGCGCACCGCCGGCGACTTGGGCATTAACGCGCCCGAACCGGAAATCGACTTCGCCGCCGTGGTTGGGCGCATGCACCGCCTGCGACAAAACTCGCGCGACAGCCTGCACCGCAAAATTACCGAAGACCGCGACGGCATCACGCTCATTCGCGGGCGGGCCCAGTTCACGGCCCCGAACACCCTGCGCATTGCCCTGAACGGTGGAGGCGAGCAACAGCTCACGGCCCCGCTCATCTTCATCAATACCGGCACCCGCGCCGCCGTGCCTGACCTCCCTGGCCTGGCCGACAGCGGCTACCTCACCAGCGACTCGCTGCTCCTTTACCTCACCGAGCAGCCGGCGCACCTGCTCATCCTGGGCGGCAGCTACATTGGCGTCGAATTCAGCCAGATGTTCCGCCGGCTGGGCACCCGGGTCACCCTCCTCGACACCAACCCGCGCCTGATGGCCCGCGAAGACCCCGACGTGAGCCACCCGCTGGAAGAAGTGCTCACCAAAGCCGGCGTAGAGCTGGTGCTGAGCGCCACCACCCGCCACGTATCCCGCGCCGCCGACGGCACCATCACGCTCACCGTAGACACCAAGGCCGGCGAGCGCCACTTGCGCGGCAGCCACCTGCTGATGGCCGTGGGCCGCGAGCCCAACACCGAAAACCTCGGCCTGGAGCACACCAGCATCGTGCTAAACGAGGACGGCTACATTGAAGTAAACGAGCACCTGCAAACCGGCACGCGCGGCGTGTATGCCCTGGGCGACATCAAAGGAGGCCCGCAGTTTACGCACATTGCCTACGACGACTACCGCATTGTGCGCGACGCACTGCTGCGCCACGGCCAGCGCACCACCGCCCACCGGCCCCTGCCCTACGTGGTGTTCACCGAGCCGCAGCTCGGCCGCATTGGCCTCTCCAAAGGCCAGGCAAAAGAGCAGGGCATTGCCTACCGGGTAAGCCGGCTGCCGGCCCGCACCATTGGGCGGGCCGTGCAAACGGGCGAAACCGAAGGCTTTGTGGAAGTACTTGTGGGCGAAGACGACCGCCTGCTGGGCGCAGCCGTATTCTGCGAGCAAGGCGGCGAAATCATGACCATGTTTCAGCTGGCCATGGCCGGAAAACTGCGCTACCAGGAGCTGGAAGACATGATTCTGGCCCACCCTACCTGGGCCGAGGTCCTAAACAACGCCTTCCAGCGGCTGAAGCCGGGGGCGTAGCCCCGGCTTCGGCCTGGCTACAGCTTGGCAAGTTTTTCCAGGTCCATGTCGTCGGCAATTGACTTGAGCAGGGCCATGTCCTGCTGCTTGGTGGCCTTCAGCGTGAGCAGAAAGCGGCCACCCACGGCCAGGGTCATTTCGGCGCGGCCGTCTTTCTTGTAGAAAGTGTCCATGCCCTTCACACCGTCGGTTTTGAGGGCGCTGGGGCCCATGATGTGGTCGTCGTCTTCTTGCTCGATGCCCAGGCTCATCATGGCAGCAGCCCCTTCGTAGAGGGCGTTGGAGCCGTTGTAGTCAATCAAGGAGACTTCGACTTCTTCGTCGGGGCCTTTGGTGAATGTCCGCTCGGCTGAGGAAAAGGCCATGCCGGTCATTTTCTGCGACTGGCCTTTGAGCTCGCCGGCCGTGTAGCCGCTCACGTCGGTAGGTAGGTATTGCTGCAACTCCTTGTAGGGCAGCGAGAGCGTGTCGCCACGCTTCACGCGCTCGGCCCGGTCTGACTGGGCCTTTTCGAGGCTGGCCGTCATTTCCTCACCGGCTTCGCTGAGCTTGGAAAGGTTCGAATACGACTGCTTGGCTTGTTTGGCTTGCTCGCAACCGGTGGCGAGAAGCAAGGCGCCGGCCACGATGGTCAATTGTATTTTCATAGATGCAAGAACGTCGGAAAGGTGTAACGACGAGCCAAAATTACCATATAATTTATTTATGTAATATTAAGTATGTTCAATGACAAAGTGTCCGCTAGCGCACGTTTAAAAGTGCTGCCGATGGGCTTGACGCATGTGGACGCCTTGTCCGCACCCTATGCACATTGCAGAAGTGTGGGTGTACTTTACAGCCCCATTGAAGACGAGAAGCTGGTCGGCAGTGCGTTGTCGAGGCAGGCCAGTCAGGGTTCAAGTACTGAATGATGCCTGCTCCAATTGCCGCTCCAGTCGCTGAATGAACAGCAGGTGTTCGAACAGTTCCTCCAGACCGAAATTGTCTGGCAGTACCGAAACGACTCGGCTACACCATTCAACTGACTTGCGGCAAGGGCCGCTACCGCTACGTCATCAGCAGCTTCGAATTCCAGGAGAATTACGTGTCCACCGTCACGGCCGACCTCAATTCCTCCGCGTACCGCACCGTCAATAACATTCCGGCCGAACGGCTGCTGTTTAAAACGAATTACAACGGCCAGCAAAGCAATTTAGTCCTGCAATACAAAGGCGAGTCATACCGCGTTGCGCTGGACTTACAAAGCCAACTTAAGGCGGCGATGAACAAGCCCATTGGGCTGTGAGAGGTGGAGCGTGAATTCTCCAAACACACCGTAAAATAGAAGTTGTGCTAAACTATGCGCTACCGGTTGTCAGCGTCTGCGGAGATAATTAACCCATTGGCTTAAACCCAACTTCTCAATTTCATTTCTCGTGTTGATTTGCTCAGTACTTGGATTTTTAACAATGAGGTGCCACTGTTGAAAACTGCCAAATTCACCTGAGTCTGCCATGTCGCTTGCAATGCTATTCACTGCGTAGGCAACATTATTTTTCGCTACATAAACATCTAACTTTTCGCCTCTGAATAAATAAAGACTATCTACTTTGAACGGCCACCTTTCCCTATACTCCTTTTTGGTTATTAGTATTCCATCAACATGTTGCCCATAAACTGTGTTAAATGCATTTTTCGGCTTTGTGCAATTACAGAGCACAATAAGGCCCGCAACATGGAGTAGAAATTTCACAAGACTTTGATTAAAATAAATTTTTATAAACCAAAACCCCCGCGCCAGCCAAAGCCGACGCGGGGGTTTCTGTTGGTGCTTAGGCAGTAGCCAAGCTACTACATGTTGCTCACAATCTCCTGCGCGAATTCGCTCGTTTTGAGCAGCGTGGCGCCTTCCATTTGGCGTTCAAAGTCGTAGGTCACGCGCTTGCTGGCGATGGCGGCTTCAAGGCCTTTGTTGATGAGGGCGGCGGCTTCTTTCCAGCCCAGGTGCTCCAACATCATTACGCCGGATAGGATGACCGAACCGGGGTTCACCTTGTCCTGGTTGGCGTACTTGGGCGCGGTGCCGTGGGTGGCTTCGAAAATGGCGTGACCGGTGAGGTAGTTGATGTTGGCGCCGGGTGCGATGCCGATGCCGCCCACGATGGCTGCCAGGGCGTCGGAGATGTAGTCGCCGTTCAGGTTCAGGGTAGCTACCACCGAGTAGTCGGCGGGGCGCAACAGAATCTGCTGTAGGAAGGCATCGGCGATGCTGTCCTTGATGATGAGCTTGCCTTGCTCCTGGGCTTGCTTCTGGAGGGCGTCGGCCACGGCCACGCCTTGCTTGGCCACAATTTTGTCGTACTGCGCCCAGGTGAACACCTTGCTGCCAAACTCCTTCTCGGCCAATTCGTAGCCCCAGGTCTTGAAGGCGCCTTCGGTGAACTTCATGATGTTGCCCTTGTGCACGATGGTCACCGACGGCTTCTTGTGCAGCAGCGCGTAGTTGATGGCGGCGCGCACGAGGCGCTCGGTGCCTTCTTTCGACACCGGCTTGATGCCGAACGACGACGACTCGGGGAAGCGAATCTTCTTCACGCCCATCTCGTCCTGCAGGAATTCCAGCATTTTCTGGGCCTGGGGCGTGCCATTCATGTACTCAATGCCGGCGTAGATGTCCTCGGTATTTTCGCGGAAGATGACCATGTCGGTCAGCTCCGGCTGGCGCACCGGCGAGGGCACCCCGTCGTAGTAGCGCACGGGACGCACGCAGGCGTACAGGTCTAGCTCCTGGCGCAAGGCTACGTTCAGCGAACGGATGCCGCCGCCCACGGGCGTCGTCAGCGGGCCTTTGATGCCCACGAGGTAGTCGCGGAAAGCGTCGAGGGTTTCGTTGGGCAGCCAGTTGTTGGTTTGCTTGTAGGCTTTCTCACCGGCCAGCACTTCCTTCCACACCAGCTGCTTCTTGCCACCATAGGCCTTCTCCACGGCCGCGTCGAATACAAGCTTGGAAGCGGCCCAAATGTCCGGCCCCGTCCCGTCGCCCTCAATGAAGGGAATGGTGGGTTTGTCCGGTACATTCAGCTTGCCGTTTTTGATGGTGATTTTTTGCTCTGCCATGTGGTAATGAAGTTGTCAGTTGTTGGTTGTCGGTTGTCAGGATTTTAGCTGAGATTGTCGGCTGTTTGGGAGACAAGTCTCATCCATAGTTGCCAGCCTGACAACTGACAACCAACAACTGACAACAAAAAATTAGTACCCAAAAATCTCTTTCAGCGTAAGCTGCTGCACCGTCCCGTACTTGGCCAGCTCCTTGAAATTCAATCGGTCTTTCGAGCCAATAACAAGGATGACTTGGTTTTGTCCTTTAATCTTGGCCTGCTGAAACTTCTTTAACTCGTCGAAAGTCATTTTCTGGGTGCTGGCGTACACATCGCGGCGCAGGTCGTAATCCAGGCCAAGGCGGCGGGCCCGCTCGTAGCTCATCAGGATGTTGCCCTTCGTGATGCGCTCCGTGCTGATGCTGTTGCGAATGGCGTTTTTGGCGATTTCCAGGTTGGCTTCCGCTACGGGCATGTCCGTCAGCAGGGCTTCCATCCCAGCCATGGCCTCGGGCAGCTTGTCACTCTGCGTGCCGATATAACTCAGGTTGTAGTTGGAGCGGCCCACTTTGTCGGCGTTGGTGTAGCCGGAGTAAGCCGAATATGCTAGGGCCTTGCTCTCGCGCAGGTCCTGGAACACGATGCTACCCATGCCCCCGCCGAAGTACTCGTTGTAGAGCGCCACCGTCGGCACTAGTTCCTTGCTGTACAAGTCGCCCTTGGTCAGGAACAGGATTTCGGTCTGCACCATGTTGTAGTCCACCCAGTAGACTTTTTTGTCCTTCAGCGGCTGCTCGGCGAAGTCTTTGGCCGCGGGAGCAGGCGTGAGTTTAGCGGGCGTGCGGTGGTTCATTAGCAGTAAACCCGCAATACCTCCTATTGAAACTGTATGTTCGCCTTTCTTATCCGCTTCACCGGAAATGGAGGATTTAAATAATTCCTGTGGCCCATAGTACAGCACCCGGTGCTGGTAAGTCGGCAGTTTCTTCAGCAGCGCCGTGAGTTGCTCAGGTTTCAGTGCCTTCAGCTCTTTCTCGCTGAGGATGTTCGTGAAGGGGTTTTTCGGGCCGTACTTCACATAGTTTACCATCGCCGCGTTCAGAATCACCTGCTTGTTCAGCTTGGCATCTTGGCGTGACTTAAGCGTGCCGGACACCATGTTTTTCAACGCAGCGGCATCCGGCTTAGGCGCATTAATTAGTTGTTCGAACAGCTTCAGCGCCGGCTCCAGGTTGCTGTCGAGACCGTTCAGGGTCACGAAGGTGCGGTCGGCACCACTGCTCACGTTGAAGGAGCAGCCCAGCTTGTAGAACTCCTGCTGCAGCTGCGCCGCCGAGTATTGGCCGGCGCCGAGGTACTGCAGGTAATCGGCCGCGAGGCCCCAACGCGGGTCATTGTTGGTGCCTATGTCCAGGATGTAGTACAGGTTGAACAAGCCGTTTTCGCTGTTCTTGGTGTAGTACAGCGGCAAGCCGGGCTTAATTTCCGTTTCCTGAATATCCTTCTTGTAATCCACAAACACCGGCTGCAGCTCCGAGCTGGGCATGGCCGTGAGTTGCTTGTAGTAGTTCGAAGCCACGTCGCGGTTGGCGGGCACGGGCGTGATGGCCGGCTTCACCACCTTCACCTTGTTGGGGTCGGTGCCGGTGCGCTTGAACACGTTCACGTAGTTCTCGCCGTAGTTGTCGTTGGCGAACTTCACGATTTCCTCCTTCGTGATGGAGGCGAAATCTGCCTGCTGCTTCAGGTAGTCTTTCCAGTCGACGCGCTCAATAAAGGCCTCGTACATGGCGCTGGCGCGGGCCTCGTTGCTTTCGTAGCTCTTGGTGCGCTCCAGCTTCTCGTTGTTGATGATGGCCGGAATCAGCCAGTCGGGGAAGTTGCCGGCTTTCACCTTGGCCAGCTCGGCCAACAACAGTCCTTTCACTTCTTCCAGCTTTTGCCCCTGCCGCGGCGTGCCGTAGATGACGTGCGTGGAGTAATCGTCGTTCATGTCGGTGAACGAGGCGGCTTGCAGCACTTTCTGCTGCTGGTTCAGGTCGAGGTCGATGAGGCCGGCCTGGCCGTTGGTCAGGATTTTGTCCATCATCCGCAGGCGCAGGCCGTCGCGGGTGGCTTTGCCAGGCAGGCGGTAGCCCAACATAACGTTTTCGGATTGCGGGCCCAATATTTCGCGGGTGATGGGAGCCGTAATGGGCTTCTCTACCGGCGCGTTGAAAGCCGGGGCCGACTTGCTGGGCAGCGCGCCGAAGTACTTGTCGATAACCCGAATCGTGGCGTCGTAATCCAAGTCGCCGCTCAGGCACAGGGCTACGTTGCTCGGCACGTAATACTGACCGAAATACTTCTTAATCTCCGTGATGGACGGGTTTTGCAGGTGCTCAATCGTGCCGATGGTCGTCTGCGTGCCGTAGGGGTGCGTGGGGTAGAGAGCGGCGTTCAGCGCCTCGAACTCCTTATTGAAGTCCGAGTCAAGCCCGCGGTTTTTCTCTTCGTATACCGCCTCTAGCTCTGTGTGGAACAGACGGGGCACCATTTCCTGCATCCGCTCGGCCTGAATGGCGGCCCATTTTTCCAGTTGGTTGCTCGGAATATCTTCCTGGTATACCGTTTCCTCGCTGGATGTGTGGGCATTAGAGCCTTTGGCCCCGATGGCGCCCATCACCTTGTCGTACTCATTCGGCACGGCGTACTTGGCGGCCACGCCCGAAATCGAGTCAATTTGATGGTAGGTGCGTTTGCGGGCGGCGGGGTCGTTGCGCTGGCCGCGGTACACTTCGTACAGCGCCTCAATTTTGTCGAGCTCAACTTTTTCCTTGGCCCAGTCCTGCGTGCCCAGCTTCGAGGTGCCCTTGAACACCATGTGCTCGAGGTAGTGGGCGAGGCCGGTGGCAGTAGCCGGGTCATTCTTAGAGCCAGCGCGCACCGCCAAATAGGTTTGAATGCGCGGGGCATCTTTGTAGTCCGACAAGTAGACCGTGAGGCCGTTGTCTAATTTGTAGATGCGGACCCCGAGTGGGTCGCCGGCCACCGATTCGTAGCGATATTCCTTCGGAGTTGCAGGCGTAGCGGCAGGGGCGGTAGTGGCTGCCGAAGCAGTGGTCGCGGGCTTGCTAGATTGGCACTGTGTGACAAGACCTAGCACCGCCAGGGCCGGAAACAGTAGCAAAAAGTTGTTTTTCACGAAGGGCGCGGAAGGGTAGCCAGGGGGATTCAAAAAACAAAGGTAGCTGGCTGATAGGGGAATAAAAAAAGAAATTTCGTCCTATCTTGCTAGATTATTCCAGCCGCGCCAACTGCTCTAATGAAGCAATACCCAACTCCCCAAACGTTTGCAGCCTTTTAGCGCTTTTTGGCACCCTATCAGTCTCTGCCTGCGGCCTAATAGTCGGCTTCCAGCCCCAACCGTTGCTTGGCCTCACGCAAAGCGGGGAACCGCTCGGCCAAATACTCGAACTTATCCGAAGTGGTGTAGAGCCTTTTGGCCGTGGGGGCAGCCTCCGTCAGCACGGGTTGCACGTTGAGGCGCGGGTAGCCGGTACGGCGGCGGAGCTCGGCCAGAAACTCCACCCGCATGTCGTTGAACTGGTCAATCTGAATGGGGTTGTCCACCGCCAATTCAATGGCGAGGTCCTCGCTGGCCGTTACCGGGCGGTTTAGCACCCAGTACTCGCTCATGCGGTCTTGGGCGCGGCGCTCCTCGGCCAGTTCCTGCCACACTCGCAGCAGCAAGGCCGGGTCGATGGGCCCCACCGGCCCGCTCGCGGACTGCGGCTCAGCAGCCACCACAGCAGCTACGGAACTCGCCGCGGCGCGGCTACTCAAGTCCTTCAAGCTGGGGATTTTGCTGGCCAGGCTGGGGATTTTGGCGAAAGCCGCCGCCGGGCTGGGCTTGGGGGCAGGCTCGATGCCCTCGAAGCTGGGCACGCCGATTTCGACGTGGGGCAGCGTGTCGCGCATCTGGTGGCGCTCGGTAACGGGGGCTGCGGGGTCGGGCTCGATGCTCGGCGTGTCGTGCAGTTCCTCCACGCCGTTTTCCACGGGAAGGGGCTCGGGGCCGTCGGCGGGGGGCGCAACCCGACCGGCCGGCAGCGCCTCAAACTCGGGCAACGCCGAGGTCTCGTGTACCCGAGGCGGGGCCACGTAGGTTGCCGCTGGCGACTCGGTGACATAAGCAGCGGGTGCAGCGGACGAAGCCACAGGGGCAGTGGCTATTGGCGAAGCCAATGGCGCGTGCTGAGCGTGGCCATTAATGCCATTGCCGCTCGGCGTGGGCACCGGCGCGGGGGCTTCTCCCCCCGCGGTTAGGCTGCTAGTTTTTTTTTTAGCCTCGCCGTTGGAAGCGGGACTTAGTTCGCGGACGAACTGCACCGCCCCGTTCAGATAGGCCAGCTTCATGAGCGCCAACTCGACGTGGAGGCGCTGGTTTTTGGCTTGCTTAAACTCCCGGTCGCACTGGCTGATGAGGTTCAGAGCAGAGAGCAGGAAGGCCAGCGGCGCGGCTTGGGCCTGCTGCACGTACTTCTGCTTGATGCCTTCGGACACTTCCAGTAGCTGCACGGTCACGGCGTCTTTGCACACCAGCAGGCCGCGCAGGTGCTCGGCGGTGCCCACCACGAAGTTGTGCAGGTCGAAGCCGTTCTGCATCACCTCATCGAGCAGCAGCAGCGCGGCAGAGAGGTTCTCGGTGAGCAGGCTATCGACGAGGCGGAAGTAGTAGTCGTAGTCGAGGATGTGCAGGTTTTGCACCACCTCTTTGTAGGTGAGGTTGTTGCCGCCGAAAGTGACCATCTGGTCGAACATCGACAGGGCGTCGCGCAGGCCACCGTCGGCTTTCTGGGCCAACAGGTGCAAGGCGTCGTCTTCGGCCGAAATGCCTTCCTGGGTGGCCACATAGCGCAGGTGGCTGCGCATGTCCTCCACCTTGATGCGGCTGAAATCAAAAATCTGGCAGCGCGACAGGATGGTGGGGATAATCTTGTGGCGCTCGGTGGTAGCGAGGATGAAAATGGCGTAGCTCGGCGGCTCCTCCAGCGTCTTGAGAAAGGCGTTGAAGGCCGCGTTCGAGAGCATGTGCACCTCGTCGATGATGTAGATTTTGTACTTGCCGGCCTGCGGGGCGTAGCGCACCTGCTCCACCAGCGAGCGAATGTCTTCCACCGAGTTGTTGGATGCCGCGTCCAGCTCGTGGACGTTGAACGAGGCGTTTTCCTGGAAGGCCACGCAGGACGCGCAGGTGCCGCAGGCCTCGGTCTCAGCCGAGAGGTTGGTGCAGTTGATGGTCTTGGCCAGGATGCGGGCGCAGGTGGTTTTGCCCACCCCGCGGGGGCCGCAAAACAGGAACGCCTGGGCCAGGTGCTGGCTCTGGATGGCGTTCTGCAGCGTGGTGGTGACGTGCTGCTGCCCCACCACGCTACGAAACGTGGAAGGACGGTACTTGCGGGCCGAAACGACGAAATTATCCATAAGTTCTGTCTACAAAGTTACCCAGAAAAGGGCGGCTTTGGAAGCGAAATCGGGGCGGTAAGCACGGCTGGCCGGCGGCTATCTGATAACCAGAACGTCAGGTCGAGCGCCGCCGAGACATCTCGTGTGCCGCCACCAATTCATTGATTACCGCCCCGAGCGAGATGTCTCGGC
>NZ_DASVSI010000003.1:0-24469 GCF_036388155.1 Hymenobacter sp.
CCTTCGGAAATTGGAGCGGGCCGAGCCAGTTGGGCGGACTCTGCAAGTCCGCCCTACTGGCTCGGCCCGCTGTGCTCGTAGTGAAAAAAATCCACGTCCACGTAGCCGGCTTCCGCTTTGTTGTTGTAGCTGTAGAGGCCAATTCGGTCGCCGCGGTAGGCGCCCCACACCAGTTGGTAGGGTGTGCCGAAAGGCGTGTAGGTTTTGCCATTCAGGCTGTACGAATACTGGCTTTTGCCGTCTAGGCCCCAGGTCGATTTCAGCCACAGACTTTTGCCCTTGAGCACCGGTCCCGGCGTGGTATCCTGGCCCGTGCTAAACTCAAGGATGCGCGCCGAGCCGCGGCTCACCACGCCCAGGGAGGCATATTTCGGAGAGCCGAAATGGCACAAGCCCGCCTGCTGGCCATCGGCCATTCCGCGCAGGTCGATGCGCACCACGGCTTCGTTGGCGCGGGTGCGCATGGAGCGCTGCGTGAGCGTGTTGCCGGCTTTCAGCAGGTTGTCGGGTTCCAGGGGCGGGAAGGCGTGCAGGCGCAGGTGGCCGCGCTTCTCGGTGAGGGACCATTTTCCGGGGCGCGGCTGGTAGTTCCACTCCCACTGCGGGCCCAACGTAGCAGCGGTAAAGTCGTCGCTGGTTTGCGGAGTAACGACCGGCGCGTTCGGCAAGGGCTTTTTGCCGGCCCAGGCCATGGTGCCGATGCCGTCGGGGCCCACGGCGCCCAGGATGGGGTAGCCGTCCTGCCACGTGACGGGCAGCAGGCTGAGGATGCGGCCCGACCAGTCGCCGCCGCTGCCGTGGTGCGTGAGGAAGTACCAGTCGCCCTGCGGGGTTTGCACCAGGCCGCCCTGGTTGGGTTCGTGGTTCGCTTTTTCGGCGTGGCTGAGCTGCCGGGCCGGCTCGTAGGGCCCGTAGATGTGGCGGGCGCGCTCCATCATCAGGGCCCGGCCTTCGGGCTTTACTTCGCTGAAGAGGTGGCAGTAGTAGCCGTTGATTTTGTAGAGCTTGCTGGCCTCGCTGCCCTTCGATTGGTAAATCACCCGGTCCGATTCCGGCACCAGGTCGCGGCCGTCGGCGGTGAGCCTGAACAGGTGGATTTTGTAGCCGTCGCGGAAGTTGGTGCCCACCAAATAGCCCTGGCCGTCCTCGTCCCAGAAAGGGCAGCAGTCGTCCCACCCGGCCGCTTTCAGCACCGGGTGCAGGGCAGTCCAGGGGCCGGCCGCGGTGGGCGCCGTGCTCATAAAATAGCCTTCGTCGGGCGTGCCGAAGTACACCCAAAACTTCCCGTCGTGGTGGCGAATGGCGCCGGCCCACACGCCCTTGCCGGTGCGGTTCATGCGGTTCCAGCTCAGCTCGGGGCCAATTTGGGTCAGGTCGCTTATCACGTGGCCTTGGATGGTCCAGTTCACCAAATCGCGGGAGTGCAGCACCACCATGCCCGGCGAAAACTGAAACGTGCTGGAAATGGCGTAGTAGTCCTCCCCCACCCGTATGCAGTCCACGTCGCTGTAGTCGGCGGGCAGCACGGGGTTCTGGTAGGTGCCCTGGCCCTGGTCGCCCCAGGTGGTCCACTCGCCCCAGGGGCGCGGCGCCGTGGGTTGGCCCTGGCCAGCCGCCGCTTGCAGCAGCAACAGGCCCACTAAAACGGCAAAACGCAGAGCTTTCATCAAGGGGCTGTGGGTAATAACTAAAATGATGCTCGAATGCTTTCTAGGCCGTCCTGCTCATCTGGCGTCTGCGGAGTCGAAGCATGACGTTTTTTCGGCTCACTGTCTACACAGCTTAGAAGCTTTTTGAGTTATTTTCAGACGGTCTTCGCTGCGGTAGAGACGCAACATCTTGCGTCTCGTTGTTCGCGCTGTCTGGCTATCGTTCGCCGCTTGGCAGTCGTTCGCCGCATCGTCGTTCAACAACGAGACGCAAGATGTTGCGTCTCTACCGCGGCTCGGCTCTTTTTAGCCGGCTCAAACGACTTCTTAGTAATGCGTATGATTGACCACCGAATTGCGCAGGTAGTCCAGGTTCTTCTTCAAATCTTTGCCGCTGTGGGTAGCGCGGCGGCTACCAAAAACGCTCAGGCGGCCCTGGTTGAGGGTGATGACTTCCTCGGCGCCCTGGCCCATGAAATCGAACATGTGGAAGACGGGGTCGGGGAAATACAGCTCGCCGGTGCCGGCGTCGTTGAGGCGGAATTTGTGCCAAAACAACTCCGTGGAGCCGTCGCCGCGCCAGTTGCCGCGCACGAAATCGGGGTTGCCGTTGATGGGGTTGCCGGGCCATTTTTTCACTAGGTTGCCGGTGTTGTCGAACCAGTAGAGCTGGCTGGACAGGCCGGGCTCGTCGGCGCCGCGCAGGCCGTAGGTGCGGCCACCTACTACCACTTGCGGGCCAGCCACGTTTTTCAGAAAGTTACCCACGGCCAGCTGCTGGCTGTGCTCGGCGGTGTTTTGCCAGATGATTTTGCCGGTCATCGCCTCGTAGATGAACACGCCGGTTTCGCTGTTGGCAGTGGCGATGTCGAGCTTGCCGTCGCCGTTCATGTCGATGAATTTGTAGCTGTCGGCGTGGTCGTGGTTGTCGGGCAGCAGGTCGAAGCGGTTCCAGATTTCCTGGCCCTTGGTGTCGAGCAGCAGCGAGCCCACCAGCACTTCGTCGAGGCCGTCGCCGTTGAAATCGACGGGGTAGATGTAGTGGCCGAGGTTGTCCTTTTTGCGGCGCTCGGTGTGCTGCCACAGGGACTTGAGGTCGGCGGTGTACGCGTTAATGTGTTGGGTGCCGCCCATGTCGGTGTACACCACCAGGTCGTTGGGCGGGCCGGGGTGCAGCCGGGCGATGGCTAGCCGGAAGTTGTTGTACACGTGCGGCAGCGGCTGGGTGGGCCAGGCCGTTTTGCGCAGCACTTTCCCGGTACGGCCATCGGCCACCACCAGCCACTCCTTGCCGTCGAGGAAGCGCCAGTGCGCCACCTCGGCGCGGCCGTTGCGGTCGAAGTCCCACACCACGCCCGGTGCCTCAAATTCCGACCGTTCCTTCACGTATTCGGTAGGCGCTTTGTAGCTCCACAATTCCTTGCCGGCGTTGTCGAACACGTGGGCCGAAAAGTCCGGCTCCAGCACCATAAAGTCAGTTTTGCCGTCGCCGGTTACATCGCCAAACTTCACGGCGTTCGACTGCGGAATATTGTACTGCCTCAGCAGCTGCACGTCTTCCGGCAGCTGGTAGGGCCTGATGTCTTCTTCCTTCAAATTAATGTTTTTGCTCAGCACCAGCACGTCCACCGCCGGCCCCACTTCGATGCGCGTCAGCTTGATGTTGGCCGGGCCGGCGGGCAGCTCAAACGTGCCACCGCTCTGCCAGCTCAGGGCGCCGCGGCCGAAGTTCTCGGCCGTCACCTTGTCGTTGATGGCGACTTTGAACGAGGTGTTTTTCTCGCCGCCTTGGCTGCGCACATATAGCGTGTACGTGCCCGCTTCCGGCACTTGCACGCGGGTCATCAGGTTGGTTTTCGATTTCAACACCAAAGCCGTATTGTTAAAAATCCACGGCGCTTTTAGGTTACCCGCATCAGCAATGATGTTGCCTTTGGGAATCTCCTGAATGAAATCCGACGCCGGGATAATGACCGTGCCCGGCAGCGGCGCGGGACGGGCGGCGGGAGCCTGGGCGGAAGCGGGTATTGAACACCCAAAGCACCATAGCAGGGCCAAAACGGCAAGTTGTTTCATCGGAAAGAGCGAACGGCGTGAGCGGGAATTAGCGCAGGTTTAACCGTAGCGCTGAGGCATCTAAGGAACGGCTTGCTTCAGCCAAGAGCCTCCTGCACCGTCCTGGCAAAATGTAGCGTGGTCGTACCCGGAGGGACTTTTAGTCCGCGAGTGACCTTGATTGAGGCGTCGTTCATGCGCGGACTAAAAGTCCGCGCTACACACTATTTCGCGCCTTCCTTCACCATGAGGCGCAGGCCCGACACGTCCACGTCGCTGGTGTGCTCCAGTAGCAGGCCGCGCTGGGCTTCGATGGTGCAGCGGCGAAATTTGACGTCGATGATGGGGCTGTCGGGCAGGCCGTGGAAGTCGCCCACTGCGGTGGCCGTGCCCCACACGTGGATGAGGCGCACGCGGCGCACCACCGGCAGCACGGCGGCAGGCGGGGCCAGCGGCGGCACCATGCGCCAGGCTAGGTTGAACTCCACCGCCTTGCGCGTGCCGCTGACGTGGATGTTGCGGTAGGTGATGCGCTCCACCACGCCGCCGCGGCTGGGCTGCGACTTGAACCGAATGGGCGCCCAGTTTTCGGAATCAACCAGGCAGTTGCGAACCACCACGCGCCGAATGCCGCCCGAGGTTTCGCTGCCCATGGCCACGCCGCCGTGCCCGTAGGCGAAGTGGCACTTCTCAATGAGAATGTTTTCGGAGGGCCGGTTCACGCGCAGGCCGTCGGCGTCTTTGCCCGACTTGATGGAAATGCAGTCGTCGTTCACGTCGATGGTGCAGCCCACAATGCGCACTTTCTCGCTGGAATCCACATCGATGCCGTCGGAGCTGGGGATGTTGTGGTCGGCGGTGATGGTGAGGTTGGCCACGGTCACGTTGCGACAGTACAGAAGGTGCAGGCCCCACACGGCTTGGTTGTGCAGGCGCAAGCCCTCCACGCGCACGTTCTGGCAGTTTTGGATGCCGAGCAGGCGCGGGCGTCCGCGCCGGGGGCCGGTTTCCACGGTGCCGCTCTCACGCTGCAGCCGGGCCTGGCGCACCCATTCGTCGCCGGAACCGTCGATGGTGCCCGGGCCGGAAATGCTGAAGTTGCGCAGGTTGTCGGCGTTGATGAAAGCGGCGGTGAATTCGCGCTCCACTCCTTCCCACCGGGTATTTATCTGCGGGTAGTCGTCGGGATTCGTGGAGCCTTTCAGCTGGCCATCTTTCTCGACCAGCAAGCTCACGCCCGGTTTCAGGAAAAGCGCCCCGCTCACAAACACGCCGGCGGGCACCACCACGGTGCCGCCCTTCGCCGCTGCGCAGGCATTAATGGCGGCTTGGATGGCAGGCGTGTTCAGGGTTTGGCCGTCGCCTTTGGCCCCGTAGGCCGTCACGACGTAGCGCTGCTGACTTGGGGCGGCAGTGGCGTGAGCCGCTACCAGCAATGCCAGCAGCAAGCTCAGTATGCCAGCTACTTGCAAGTCCGGCAATGAGGTCCGAATTCTCATTTGAAAGGAAAGTAAATATGGTCACTCATCCACAAGCGAAAAGGAGTGCGCCAGCGACGGCGCACTCCTTTTCGAATTCCTGAGGAAAGCCCCGCCAATACAAGGTACCCGCGGACCCCGTGCTTAGTAACCAGGGTTTTGCTCTTGCTTCCGCTGCTCGTTGGTGAGCGGCTGGCCATCGCGGAATATGCGCTCCAGGTGCGTTTGCGGGATGGGGCGCAGCTTGTGGAAGTCCTTGATGCCCGCGTTCGACTGGCCCACGCCGGCAGCGTCGGGGTTGAAGTAGGGCGCGCGTAGCAGCAGGGTTTCGGTGCGGGCCAGGTCTTCCCAGCGGTGCAGCTCGCCCAGCAGCTCGCGGGTGCGCTCGTTCAGGATGAAGTGAATGAACCGGTCGGCGGTGGACGTCACGCCGGGCGGGTACATCTCCTTGGGGTCGTTGGCGGTGAAGTTGGCAAGCGTGGCCGTGAGGGCCGGGTACGTGCTGCTGACGTCGCCGCGGGTGCCGCCTTCGGTGCGGTAGTTCACGGTGGGTTTCACCTCGCCCTGCTTGTAGGCGGCGCGGGCGCGCAGCTTGTTCACGTATTCCAGGGCCTTGGTGTAATTGCCCTTGCGGCCGTACGCTTCGGCTCCAATGAGGTAGGTTTCGCCCAGGCGAGCCAGCAGCCCGTCTTTGGTGCCGGCCTCTTCGGCCGCGCTGGGACGAAAGGGGTCGAGGTACTTCACCAGCTGCGGAAACTTGTTGCGCAGGCTGATGTCGCCGGTGGGGCTGTAGCCGGGCACCACCGCGCCGGCGGCATTGCGCACGTAGCGCGCGTAAATCTTGTAGCGCGACCGCGTGAGCTGGGCCTGGGGCACGGGGTTTTGGGGCGTGTTCACGATGATGTAGAGCGCCGTGTCGCCCACCGCAAACTTGTTCTGGCCCACTTGCGCGGGCGTGGGGGCGTCGGCGGCGGTCCACTTGGGCAGGGTCGGGGCCCAGTTGGCTATCCAGGTGGTCTTCATCATCTTGTAAAACCGCGAATCGTTGCGGCGGTCGAAGATGTCCATGGCGTAGTTGGTGGGCATCACGCGCCGGAAGGCCCGGTCGTTGAGCACGTCGCGAATCATGCCGGGCTCGTTCTCATACTGCATAGTGAAGTACGAGTGCACCCGGTTGCCGAATCGGCCCGACAAGGCCACCACGTTGTTGAACTGCGCCGAGAAGATGACCTCCTTGTTGGTTTGGGCCGCCACGCTGTTGGCGTAGCTGGAGATGTCGAACAAGTCGGCGTAGTTGGCGGCCAGGGCGTAGTTGGGCGAGGCAATGACCTGGTCGGCGTAAAAAGCGGCGCTGTCGATGTCGGTGGCTTTCTGGCCGCGCTGGTCCGCAACGGCGCTGCCGCGGGTGAGGTACACCTTGGCCAAATAGTGCTGCGCGGCGCCTTTGGTGGCCCGGCCAAACTCGGTGGTGGTGGGCGCTAGGTTGTCGACGGCGTAGCGCAAGTCGGAAATGATGACGCGGTACACGTCCGGCACGGGGGCGCGGGTGTACTCCAGTCGCACGCCCTCCGAGGGCTGCAGCACCAGCGGAATGGCGCCGAACTGCTGCACCAGTTGGAAGTAGTAGTAAGCGCGCAGGAAGCGCAGCTCGCCCAGGCGCTGGGCCTTTTGGGCGTCGGTGCGCAGCGTGGTGGTGCCCTGGATGCCGGGCAGGGCCGCAATACCGATGTTGCAGCGGTTGATGCCGTCGTAGTCAGCGGTCCACACCCCGTCCACGAAGCTGTCCGTGGAGTTAAGGCGGCTGTCGTAGATGTTCCAGAAAATGGCGTTCACCTGGTCGGCGTGCGTCAGCTCGTCCACGCCGAAGTTGAACATGCCGTAGGAATGCTCCAGGGCAAATTTGTAGCGGGTCTGCTCGTAGCTGGCTTTCACCAGGTCTTCCATGCCCTGTTCGGTCTTGAAGTACTCGTTGGTCAGGGTCGACACCTGTTCTTCTTCCAGGTAGTCTTTGCAAGAGCCCAGGCCCAGCCCGAGGCCCAGCAGCGCCACCAGGCCGGTATTGCGAATGATGCGGTTTATAGTCATGTCGTTAGACGTGTAAAATCTGTAATTAGAAACCCAAGCGCAGGCCCACCACCAAGCTCTTGGTGCCCAGGTTGCGGGCCTGCACCAACTCGCCCGACGAGGTGCCAATGTCGCTGGCTTCGGGGTCGAGGCCCTTGAACTTGGTGAACAAGAAGGGGTTCACGGCATTCACGTACACGGCCAGGTTGTTGGCGTACACCTTCTGGCTGATGCTCTGCGGGATGGTGTAGGTGAGCGAGATGTTGCGCACCCGCACGAAGTCGCCCTTCTGAAACGTGTAGCCTTCGCTGTTCTTGGCCTGGTCCTGCCGGGTGTCGGGGCGGGGGTACTCGTTGCTCGGGTTGGTGGGCGTCCAGTAGTTCACCTGCTGGCCGGGGTAGCGGCCGCCCAGGCCGGGCCGGAAGCCCGAGGCCGCCAGCTGCCCAATGCGGGCGTACACCAGAAACGAGAGGTCGAAGCCCTTGTAGGAGAAAGTGTTGTTGACGCTGCCCGACCACTTCGGCCGGTTCGAGCCCAGCACCACGTAGTCGTCGGCGTTGATGCGGTCGTCGCCGTTGGTGTTCTGCACTTTGATGTCGCCGGGCACGGCCTGAAGAGCTTTGGCCGCGTCGGCCTCTTCCGTTTGCCAAATGCCCAGGTTGCGGTAGCTGTAGTACACGCCCAGCGGCTGCCCAATAAACCAGCGGTTGCCGATGTCGTCCTGCGCGCCCGAGGCCAGCTTCACGAATTCTTCTTTGTTGCGGGTGTACACGAAGTCCGTGGTCCAGCGGAAGTTCGACGCGGTTTCGATGTTCACCGTCGTCAGGCTCACTTCCACGCCCTGGTTGCGGGTTTCGCCGATGTTTTGGAGGATGTTGACCACCCCGCTCACGGCCGGCAAGGCCCGGGGCAGCAGCAGGTCGGTGGTGTTGGCGCGGTACACTTCCACCGAGCCGCTCACGCGGTTTTTGAATATGCCAAAGTCCAGGCCCAGGTTGATGGTGGACGTGCGCTCCCACTTCAAGTCAGGGTTCACGAGGCCGCCCAGGGTGCCGGGCAGGGTGCCGGGCGTGGGCGAGTAGCCGTAAGCAGGGATTTCGTTCCAGGCGTAGTTCGACTGCTGCAGGGTGCCGCCGGTGGTGTAGGGGTCCACCGACGCCTGGCCCACGGTGCCGTAGCCGCCGCGCAGCTTCAGCTCGTTCACGGCCGTCACGCTCTGCAGGAAGGGTTCCTGCTGCAGTTTCCAAGCCACGGCCACCGAAGGGAAGAAGCTCCACTTGTTGCCGGGGGCCAGCACCGAGGCGCCGTCGGCGCGGCCGGTGGCCGTGAGCACGTACCGGTCCTTGAAGCTATAGTTCACGCGGCCCATCCACGACATCAGACTCCGCTGGGAGAAGCCCGAGCCGAACGTATTGGCGGCGGCACGGTAGGTAGAGCCCAGGTTGTACCATTTCTGGCTGTCGTAGGGCAGATTGAGCGCGCTCACCGACGAGCTTTCGTTGCGCTCCTGCTGCACGCTTTGCAGCGCCGTCAAGCCAATGCTGTGGTTCTCGTTTAGCTGCTTGTTGTAGAACAACAGGTTTTCCACCACGTAGGTGAAGTTCTGGCCCTGGTCATACTGTGCAAAGCTCACCGAGTTGGGGCCGCCGGCGTCCCGGGCAATGGCCCGCGCCGACTGAAACTGCCCCGTGCGGTTGTTGCGGAAGTCGGGCCCCACGTTGAGGCGGTAGCGCAGGCCCTCGATGGGCAGCTTCACCTCGGCGTACAGACTGCCAAAGAAGCGGGTGGCGCGGCGCTCGTTAAACGCATTGTCCACTTCGCGCAGTGGGTTGAAAATCAGCACGTCGCCGCCGGGGTTGTTGATGAACGTGCCGTCTGGGGCGTAGGGCGTGGCGTAGGGCAGCTGGCCCGCGGCGCGGCCAAACACGTCGGGCCCGTAGTTCTGAATGGATAAGCTGGCGTTGGTCGACGCCCCCAGGGTCACGATGCTGTTCACGTTGTAGTCCAGGGTCACGCGGGCGTTGTACCGCGAGAAGTCCTGGCCCGGCTGAATGCCCTCTTGGTTGAGGTAGCCCACCGACATCGAAGCCCGCACTTTGTCGGTACCGCCGCTGGCGCTTAGCTGGTGGTTTTGGGTAAACGCCGTGCGCAGCGCCAAGTCTTGCCAGTCGGTGGTGGCAATTTTGCTCGGGTCATAAATGGGAATTTGGGTCACGTTGGCGCCGTAGCGGGCGCGCTCTTCGGCGGTGGTGGGCCGGGTGGCCGGCACGCGGGCAGCGCGGTCAACCCACTCGTAGGCGTTGGCGATGTTTTCCCAGGCCACAGGGTCCTTGCCGAACAAGGTAAAATCCCGGGCTGGGTCGGCGTAGAGCGGCAAATACGCCCCGGCGGTGCGGTTGGCCTCGCGCTGCAACTCCAGGAACTCGGCGCCGCTGTAGAGGTCGTAGGTGCGCGAGGCTCGGTCGGCGCTCACGTAGGTGTTGTAGTTGAGGCTGAACTTGCCGGTTTGCCCGCGCTTGGTGGTCACAATGACCACGCCATTGGCCCCGCGCGAGCCGTAAATGGCGGTGGCCGAAGCGTCTTTCAATATTTCCACCGACTGAATGTCCTGCGGATTAAAGTCGTTCAGACCCGAGCCCTGCGCCAGCGGAATGCCGTCCACCACGTACAGCGGCTCGTTGGAAGCGCGCACCGAGCGGTTACCCCGAATGCGGATGGCAGGCACTTCACCGGGGCGGAAGTTGGACCCGGCCACGTCCACGCCGGCCGCTCGGCCTTGCAGGGCCTGCGTCAGGTTTTGGGTCGTTACCTGCTGAATCTGGCCTTCCGACACGGACGAGAGCGCGCCGGTGACGTCGCTCTTTTTCTGCTCGCCGTAGCCCACCACCACTACTTCGCCCAGGGCCTTGGCGTCGGCGCTCATCACCACCGAAACTTCGGAGCGGCCGTCGATGGATACTTCCTGGGTGGCAAAGCCCACAAACGAGAACACCAGCGTGCCCTGGCGGTTGGGCACGTTAATGGTGTACCCGCCGTCGACGCCGGTGGCCGTACCGTCGGTGGTGCCCTTGAGCAGCACCGTCACGCCGGGCAAGGGCCCCTCGGCGGAAGTTATTTTGCCGGTCACGGCCTGGGCCATGGCCGTGGGTGCCAGCAGCAGCAGCCACGCCACGGCGCTAAGCTGCCGAATCAAGCCATAAAATTTTTGCATGATGTTGTGAAGTTTGTTGGATGTTGTGGGACGGACAGGTGCCAGCAATACAGCGCGGGTGGGAACCGAATTGCTGGTGATAAAACTATTGAAATCGTTTGCGTAGACTCACCTGTGCTCTCCTGAATTATCACAAACCAGTACTATTTTCTTATTCATCCCTCGTCAACTGCCGAGCCGTCGGGGCAGCAAAAAGCCCGGCCTCGTGATGAACGAGGCCGGGCTTCGGCTTTTTATTGAAAAGGCGGCGCTTATTCTTCGCCCTGAGTGGTTGCGGTGGCGGAAGTATTGGCTTCGGTGCGGGCGGGGTCGCCCAGGTAGTTGCCATAGCCCACGATGATGGTGGACAGCACCACCGTCAGAATGCCCAACGACACCGTGCGCATGGTGGCCCGGTTGGCGCCGCGCCACTCGTGCAGCATTAGGCCCCACATGCTGCTAAAGGCAATAATGAAGGCCATGTGCAGCGTCCAGCCCGAGAAGCGGTAGGTGCCCAGCTGGGTGTCGCCCATGCCGTAGAAGAAGAACTGGAAATACCACGTGGTGCCCGCCAGCGCGCAGAAAATGATGTTGCGCAGGGCCGGGTACGAGGGGTTCAGGTAGTCGGTATAAGTCTTGTTTTTGATGTTGAGGTAGAGGCACCACACCACGTTGGTGGTGAGCCCTCCCAGCAGAATAACGACCAGAATGGCGTTGTTCTGGAAGAGCGGGTTGGCACCTTGCTCTACCGCCAGGGCGGCGATTTTCTGCCCCGCCGCCAGCCCGAAGGCAAAGCAGGAGCTCATGATGCCCGAGAACACGGCCACCAGCAGCCCGCGGCGCAGGTTGTACTCGGCAATGGACTCGCCCTTTTGCTCCGCCGAAAGCGACTTTTCCTTCATCACGCCGGCCCGGCTGCAAATCAGGATGCCCACCAGGCACACCAGTAGCCCCAGCATGGTCACCTGCCCCGACAAGGTACTGGCCAAGTGGCCCATAGTGCCTTCGTAAATGGGCGGCACAAGCGTGCCGAACAGCGCGCACAGCCCCATAATCACGGCCATGCCCAGCGACAAACCCAGGTAGCGCATGGCCAGCCCGAACGTCAGGCCCCCGAAGCCCCACATGATGCCCCAGAAATACACCCAGAACAGCGTGCTGCTATCGGTTTGCTGCAGCACCTGGAACAGGTTGGGCACGGTAAGGTAGCCCAGCACGAACGGCACCACCAGCCACGAAAACAGGCCGCCCACCAGCCAGTAGCTTTCCCACGACCAGCCGTTCACCTTCTTGTAAGGCAAGTAAAAACTGCCGGAAGCAAAGCCGCCCAGCGCATGAAGGATAACTCCCCAGATTACAGCCATAGTAGTACGATTTTCAACAAAGCTGCCGGCTTGCCCTACGCAAACCCTCCTGTGCTCTCCTGACCACCAAATAACGCCAAAGATGACGGCACCAGTCCCTAGCAAACGTTTGTGCTAATCGAAGGAAAGCAGCCCCGAAGCGCCGGCTGATGAAGCTAGGACAGGTGCCTACTTCACTCAATCGTTTGAAGCCCTGCTTCAGGCCAACTGGCTTGCTAAGTTCAGCTTACCTTTCTTGGCGAAGGCCCTGGCGGCCGTGTGGTTGGGGACCCAGCCCCAGCGACAACATTTTTTGCATCCAGGCAGGAGAGTGCAGGAGGTTGCCCCCGCCCTATCCCGGCACCTTTGCAACAAAGCAACTCTATTCCGATTTCTGGTTAACGAAACCGAAGACCTATCATGGAAAAAACCCTCACTTTCCAGCACGTGAGTTACCTCTGGGACGAAACGAAAGCCGCCGAATTGGCCGGCGACGAAGTGGCCCTGTTCCTCTACCGTTCGAACCTCTTGGGCGCCGACCTGCGCCTGACCAACTACGCCGGCGGCAACACCAGCTGCAAAATCACCGAAACCAACCCCGTGACCGGCGAAGCCGCCGAGGTGATGTGGGTGAAGGGCTCGGGCGGCGACATTGGCACGCTCACCAAAGCCGGCTGCGCCAACCTCTACGTGGAGAAGCTGCACCAGCTCAAGCACCGCTACCGCGGCCTGGAATTTGAGGACGAAATGGTGGGCTTGTTCGAGTACTGCTTGTTCGACCCCAAGTGCGCCACGCCCAGCATCGACACGCCGCTGCACGGCCTGCTCCCCTTCAAGCACATCGACCACCTGCACCCCGACGCCCTGATTGCCATCGCGGCCAGCAAAGACGGTGAGCAAATCATGCACGAAATCTGGGGCGACACCATGGGCTGGCTCCCGTGGCAGAAGCCGGGCTTCGACCTGGGCCTGCAGCTGGAGAAAATTGTGGCCGACAACCCCGGCCTGCGCGGCGTCATCCTCGGCGGCCACGGCCTGTTCACCTGGGGCGACACGTCCTACGATTCTTACATCAACACCCTGGAGGTGATTGAGCAGGCCGCCACCTACCTGGAGGCCAACTACGCCAAAAAAGCGCCGGTATTCGGCGGTGTGAAGCGTGAGCAAACCCTCGACGCCGCGCAGCGCCGCCAGCAGGCCGCCGCCGTCATGCCCGTGCTGCGCGGCCTGGCCAGCAGCCACCGCCGCATGCTGGGCCACTACACCGACGATGCGCGCGTGCTGGAGTTCGTGAACTCGAACGACCTGCTGCGCCTCGCCCAGAAAGGCACCTCCTGCCCCGACCACTTCCTGCGCACCAAAATCCGCCCGCTGGTGCTCGACGCCGACACCATGCAAGGCGACGCGGCCAGCGTGAAAACCTACCTGGAAGGCCAGTTTGAGGCTTACCGCAAGGACTACGCGGCTTACTACGAGCGCAGCAAGCACGCCAACTCGCCCGCCATCCGCGACCCCAACCCGGTCATCATCCTGTGGCCCGGCGTGGGCATGTTCGCCTTCGCCAAAGACAAGCAGACGGCCCGCGTGGCCGCCGAGTTCTACACCAACGCCATCAACGTGATGAAGGGCGCCGAGGCGGTGAGCACCTACCAGGGCCTGCCCGAGCAAGAAGCCTTCAACATTGAGTATTGGCTGCTGGAAGAAGCCAAGCTGCAGCGCATGGCCCCGCCCAAAGCCCTTTCGGGCAAGGTAGCCTATGTGACCGGCGGCACCGGCGGCATCGGTAAAGCCATTTGCGAAGAGCTGCTGAAATTCGGCGCCTGCGTGGTGGCCGTGGACCGCGACCGCCTGGAAGAAACCCAGGCCGACCTGCGCAAGCAATTCGGCAAGGACAGCACCATCACCGCGCCCATCGAAGTAACCAGCGCCGAGAGCATCGCCGAGTCGCTGCGCGCCGGCATCCTGCAGTTTGGCGGCGTCGACATCGTGGTAAACTGCGCCGGCCTAAGCATCAGCAAGCCGCTGGCCGACACCACCCAAGCCGACTGGGACATTCTGAACGACGTGCTCGTAAAGGGCCAGTTTCTGGTGAGCCAGGCCGCCGTGGGCATCCTGCGCCAGCAAGCCCTGGGCGGCGACATCGTGAACATCGCCAGCAAAAACGGCCTCGTGGCCGGCCCCAACAACGTGGCCTACGGCACCGCCAAAGCCGCCCAGCTGCACATGAGCCGCCTGCTGGCCGCCGAGCTCGGCCCCGACAAAATCCGCGTCAACACCGTGAACCCCGACGCCGTGCTCCGCGGCTCCAAAATCTGGGAAGGCGACTGGGCCGCCGGCCGGGCCAAAGCCTACGGCATCTCGGTGGAAGAGCTGCCGGCCCACTACGCCAAGCGCACGCTGCTGGGCGAAGAGCTGCTCTCCGAAGACATTGCCAAGGCCGTGCGCGTGTTCGTGGACGGGTCCTTGAGCAAGAGCACCGGCAACGTGCTCAACGTGGACGGTGGCGTGGCCATGGCGTTTGTGCGCTAAGCCGTTGCGGCTGGCAGCACTGACAAGTAGAACGTCATGCTGAGCGCAGTCGAAGCATCTCTGCCGCTCCGATTGTCATGTTGAGCGTAGCGAAACAACTTCTCACAGCTGAACGGATGGTTCTAGCTAGATAAGGTCCTTCGCTGCGCTCAGGATGACAGCCGGAGCAGGCGAGATGCTTCGACTCCGCTCAGCATGACGTTTCTTTTTTGCCGTTTGAGAGTAGCTTTCGCATGGCCAAAATGGCTACATTTGAGGGTGACGCCTCTCCCCTTTTCTTATGCGTCGTTGCGTCAGGCCCGCTTTCTAGCACCCCCTGACACCCAACGCATTCAGATTCCCCACCACCCTCTGGGATGTACCAACTCCAACTAAAGCCTCTTGACAAAACCCCGAAGTACAAGCAGATTGTGCAGTCGGTGATTATGGATATTGAGCGCGGTGTGCTGAAAAACGGTGACCACCTGCCCAGCATCAGCGAGTTGAGCGTGGAGCACTACTTGGCCCGCGATACCGTGGAAAAGGCCTACCGCGAGTTGCGCGAGCGCGGCTTCATCACCTCAGTGCAGGGCAAGGGCTACTACGTGGAAGCCAGCGACACCTCGAAGCTGAAAATTCTGCTGGTCTTTAACAAGCTCAGCTCCTACAAAAAAATCATCTACTACGCTTTCCTCGAAACCCTCGGCGACCGCGCCACCGTGGACTTGCAGATTCACCACTACAACGTGAATCTGTTTCAGGAAATCATCGAGAAGAACCTCGGCAAGTACAACTACTACGTGGTGATGCCGCACTTCACGCTCGACACCGACAAGACGTTGTCGCGCGCCATCCTCAATACCATTCCCAGCCAGGAATTGGTGCTGCTGGACAAGGACATTCCCGAGCTCACGCACGACTGCCTGCGCGTGTTCCAGGATTTTGACAAAGACATTTTCGGCGCCCTCGAAAACGCCGAGGACCTGCTGGAAAAATACACCCGCCTGGTGCTGGTGCTGCCCTCCGACGCCAACCACCCGGAAGAATTGCCGTGGGGTTTCCGCTCCTTCTGCCTGATGCGCAACAAGGAATTTTCGGTGGTGGAAAACGCCATGAACGAGGTCATCATACCCGGCACGGCCTACGTGGTAATTCGCGAAACCGACCTGGTGGAGTTGGTGAAGAAAATCCGCCAAACCAGTTACCTGCTGGGCCGCGAAGTGGGCATCATTTCCTTCAACGAAACGCCCCTGAAAGAGTTGCTCAACATGACGGTGATTACCACCGACTTTGAGGCCATGGGCCGCACCGCCGCCACCCTGTTATTGGAGAAGAAACGGGTGAAAGTGAAGAACCCGTTTTACACCATTCGGCGCGGGTCGCTGTAAAACATAACGTCCATCGGTGCGAACTGTAGCGCGGACTTTTAGTCCGCGAAGTCTCTGTTTCTACAAGGTTGACTCGCGGACTAAAAGTCCGCGCTACAGTTTATCAGGCCCGTTCTATCGTGGAGTAGAGCCAAAGGGTATTCAAACTTTTCCGCGCAAACAGGAGAGCCCAGAACAGTTCCGGCGACGCGAAACGGGTAATTTGTTTAACCCAACCGACACCGGATTTTATTCACTATCCCACCGCATCGCGCATGTTCTCTGACCAACGACTCGCCGAACTCAACCAGCCCCTGCTGGCCGAGCACCAAACGCAATTCCAGCACCTGGCCGAATCGCCGCGCCTGCGCCAAGTGGACGTGCAAGCAGTGGTGCAAAAACTGATTGATTTCCAGGTCGCCATTCCGAGCTGGGCCCTGGGCACAGGCGGCACCCGCTTCGGCCGCTTCGCCCTGGGCGGCGAGCCGAGCACGCTGGAGCAAAAAATCAGCGACGTGGGCATTTTGCAAGCGCTAAACCGCTCTTCCAACTCCATTTCGCTGCACATTCCCTGGGATATTCCACAGGACATTCCCGGCCTGAAGCAGCTGTTGAAAGAGCAGGGCTTGGTGATTGATTCCGTCAATTCTAACACCTTCCAGGACCAGAAAGACCAGCCGCAGTCCTACAAATTCGGCTCGCTTAGCCACACCGAAAAGGCCGTGCGCGAGCAGGCCATTCAGCACAACATCGACTGCGTGCGCCACGGCCGCGACCTCGACGCCAAAACGCTGACCGTGTGGCTGGCCGACGGCTCCAATTTTCCTGGCCAGTCGCACCTGCGCCGCGCCTTTTTGCGCACCCAGGAGTCCTTGGCGGCCATTTATGAAGCCATGCCCAGCGACTGGACCATGCTGGTGGAGTACAAGCCCTACGAGCCCAACTTCTACTCGATGGTGATTCCGGACTGGGGCACCTCGCTGGCGCTGTGCCAGGCCATTGGCCAGAACGCGCAAGTGCTGGTCGACCTGGGCCACCACCTGCCCAACACCAACATCGAGCAGATTGTGGGCCGCTTGCGTCAGTTCGGCCGCTTGGGAGGCTTCCACTTCAACGGCTCGATGTACGGCGACGATGACCTGACCACCGGCAGCATCAAGCCCTACCAGCTGTTCCTCATTTTCAACGAGCTGGTGGACGCGGCCGTGGACCAATCGGTGCCCGCCGAGGCTGTGGCCTACATGATTGACGCCAGCCACAACGTGAAAGACCCGCTGGAGGACCTGCTGCAGTCGGTAGAGAACATCCTCTCGTCCTACGCCAAAGCCCTGCTCGTGGACCGCGACGCCCTCAACGAGGCCCAGGAAGCCAACGACGTGGTGCGCGCCGAGGAAATCCTGCGCGACGCCTTCCTCACCGACGTGCGGCCCCTGGTGTCGGAAGCCTACCGGCAGAGCGGCGGCGCCCTGAAACCCCTCGCGGCTTACCGCGCCGAGGGCGTGCGCGAGCAACTCATCCGCCAGCGCGGCAAGCACAGCGTATCGACCGGGCTATGAAAAAGACCATGAAAAAGTCGGTGTACGCCGTTTTCGACATCGGCAAGACCAACAAAAAGCTGATTCTTTTCGACGAGGACCAGCAGATTATTGACGAAGAGCTGCACGTGTGCACCGACGTGCTGGACGACGACGGCTTCGTGTGCGACCACCTGCCCCGCCTTACGGAGTGGGTGCTGGCCCACTGGCGGCAGCTGCGCAACCACCCGCACTACAGCGTGAAAGGCGTGAATTTCACGGCCTACGGCGCCAGCTTTGTGCACCTCGGGGCCGACGGCGAGCCCGTGCTGCCGCTCTACAACTACCTCAAGCCGATTCCGGCCGAAATCGAGGCGCAGTTCTACGCCCAGTTGGGCCAGTCGAAAGAGGAATTTGCGGCCGATACTTGCTCGCCCCAGCTGGGAATGCTGAATTCCGGCCTGCAGCTGTACTGGCTGAAATACGCCAAGCCCGAGCAGTACGCAAAGGTGCACACCTCGCTGCACCTGCCCAACTACCTCTCCTACCTGATTTCGGGCGAGAAGTTCAGCGACTACACCTCCGTGGGCTGCCATACTAACCTGTGGGACTACAAGCGCGGCGAGTACCACGAGTGGGTGCGCCGCGAGGGCATCGACGAGAAGCTGGCGCCGCTGACGCGCGACTCCATTGCCTCGGTGGTGGACGGTATTATGGTGGGCGTGGGCCTGCACGACAGCACCTCGGCCGTGATGCCTTACCTGGCCGAGCACGACGAGCCCTTCGTGCTGGTTTCCACCGGCACATGGTCGGTCACCATCAACCCATTCAACAGCCAGCCCCTGACGCCGGAGCTTCTGCGCCGGGACTGCCTCAGCTTCATGACGCCACGCGGCGAAGCTACCCGCGCCGCCCGCGTGTTCCTGGGCCGCGAGCACGACTTTCAAGTGGAGCGCATCGCCGCGCACTTCCACGTGAAGCCGGATTTTTATCGCTCCATCGTGCTGGCCCGGCCCTATGATGAAACGTCCACCAGCTTCCGCCCCGGCTGCATGGCCGGCACCGGCCCCTTCCCCGACCAGCCGGCCGGCGAGTGGGACCTGTCGGGCTTCCGCACCGCTTCGGATGCTTACCAGCACCTCATGCACGGGCTCATTGCCATCCTGCTCGAGTCCATTCATCTGGTGTGGCAGGGCGAAAAAACCATCTTCGTCGACGGCGGTTTTGCTCGTAACCCGCTCTTCATGCAAACGCTGAGCTGGAACTTTCCTAAAGCAGAAATCCGGACGCTGGAGGTGCCGCAAGCCACCGCCCTGGGCGCCCTGGTGCACCTAGAGCAAGGCGAGGCCCTGAAGAAAACCCAGCCCCTCTTTACCGACGAAGCCGACCTGCCCTTGGTAGCCGCGCAGAATAGGGCTAGTTAAGCTGCAGGCAGAAGCCTACTACGGCCTCCTTTTCTGAGGAGAGCTGACGGCTTGTAGCGTGGACTCTGCGAGTCCGCGCCGGGGCGAACGTTCTTGCGATGCGCGGACTCGCAGAGTCCACGCTACAAGCCCTACTGCCATCACATGCTACCCGAATACGCTAAAAAACAAGAATGAAAGTTGCCTTATTCGTCCCGTGCTACATCGACCAGTTCTACCCGCAGGTGGGCGTGGCGACGCTGCAATTGCTCGAAAAGCTGGGCGTGACGGCGCACTTCCCGCCGCAGCAAACCTGCTGCGGCCAGCCCCTGGCCAACAGCGGCTGCGAGCGCGACGCGCTGCCCATCTACAAGCATTTCGTGGAGACGTTTCGCGACTACGACTACGTGGTGGCGCCCTCCGGCAGCTGCGTGTACCACGTGCGCAAGCACTTCGACAAGCTCGACCAAACCGATGACGTGCAGCACGTGCGCGCCGCGGCCTATGACCTGATTGACTTCATCACCAACGTGCTGGACGTGAAGAAGCTGCCCGGGGCCTTTCCGCACAGAGTGGGCCTGCACCTGAGCTGCCACGGCCAGCGCGGCCTGCACCAAGCCACCGAGTCGGAGATGACGCCGGTGCGCGACGGCCAATTGCGCCGCTTACTGGCCTCCCTGGAGGGCATTGAGTTGACGAATCTAAATCGCAACGATGAGTGCTGCGGTTTTGGCGGCACGTTCTGCATCTCAGAAGCGGCCATTTCGGCCCGTATGGGACAAGACCGGGTGGCCGACCACGTGCTGAACGGCACGCAGGTGCTCACCGGCAGCGACATGTCGTGCCTCATGCACCTCGAAGGCATTGTGCGCCGCGCCAAGCTGCCCATCAAAGTGATGCACGCGGCCGAAATTCTAAACGGAGTTATGGTGAATGCATAGTCACAGTGCAAAAAACCGTCATGCAGCGCGCAGCGAAGCATCTTGCGTGTGGTAGCAACTCAATCGTCAGGATTAGTGGTGGCAGGCGAGATGCTTCGCTGCGCGCTGCATGACGCTCTTCTGTATTACGTTTTGTAGCTCACTAGTTCACCATCTCACAACTCACCTATGAGCCACGCCATCCGCGCCGACAAGTTTTTGCTGGACGCCGACCGCACCACTTGGCACGACGAAACCCTGTGGTTTGTGCGCGAGAAGCGCGACAAGGCCGTGTACGCCGTGCCCGAATTTCAGGAGCTGCGGGAGCTGGCCTCCCAGATAAAAGAGCACACCCTGAGCCGTCTCGACCTTTATCTAGAAGAGTTCGAAGCCGCAGCGAAGGCCAACGGCGTTCACGTGCACTGGGCGGCCGACGCCGCCGAGCACAACGCCATTATCCTGGACATCATCCGCCAGCGGGGCGCCACGCGGGTGGTAAAAAGCAAGTCCATGCTCACCGAGGAATGCCACCTCAATCCGCACTTGCTGAAGCACGGCATTGAGGTGGTGGACACCGACCTGGGCGAGCGGATTATTCAGTTTCGCGACGAGGCACCCAGCCACATTGTGCTGCCGGCCATCCACCTGAAAAAGGAGGACGTGGGCGACACCTTCCACACCCACTTAGGCACCGAAAAAGGCGAAAGTGACCCCCAGCGCCTCACCGAAGCGGCGCGCCAACACTTGCGGGCCAAGTTCCTAGCGGGGCAGGTGGCCATTTCAGGCGTCAACTTCGCCGTAGCGGAAACCGGCGGCATCGTCATTTGCACCAACGAGGGCAACGCCGATTTGGGTGTGAACCTAGCGGCGGTGCACATCGCCGCCATGGGCATCGAAAAGCTGATTCCGCGGCTTACGGACCTGGGCGTGTTCACGCGCCTGCTGGCCCGCAGCGCCACCGGTCAGCCGGTTACTACCTACACCTCGCACTTCACCAAACCCGCGCCGGGCCGGGAAATGCACATTGTGATTGTGGATAACGGCCGCACGCAGCAGCTGGGCCGGCCCGATTTCCGCGCCTCGCTCAAGTGCATTCGGTGCGGAGCCTGCATGAATACCTGCCCGGTGTACCGCCGCAGCGGCGGCCACAGCTACGATTTCACCGTGCCCGGCCCCATTGGGGCCATTCTGTCGCCCAACATCGACATGAAGAAGCACAGCTCGCTGCCGTTTGCCAGCACGCTCTGCGGCTCGTGCACCGACGTGTGCCCGGTCAAAATTGACATCCACGTGCAGCTCTATAAGTGGCGGCAGGTGCTGGGCGAGGCCAACGAAATACCGGCTTCCAAAAAGTGGAGCATGAAATTTATGGGTCGCCTGCTAGCTAGTCCCAGGGTGTTTGGCATGAGCGGGCAGTTTGCGCGCAAAGCCCTACGCCTGCTGCCCCACGGCCTCACGCACGCCAACGCTTTCAACGCCTGGGCCGTGGCCCGCGAGCTGCCCGAAGCGCCCAAGCAGAGCTTCCGCGAGTGGTACCAGCAGCCGAAGCCCATTCAGCAACCCCAGACGCCCCAGGTTCCGGCATGAGCAGCTCTCGCGACCGAATATTAGCCGCCGCCAAAGCCAACAAGCCGGCTGAAACCTTGCTGCCCACCGTGCCGGTGTACGGCGGCGATGCCACGGCCGAGCGGTTCACCACGGTGCTATCCAGCATTGGCGGGATGGTGGTGTGGCTTGATGGCCTCGAAGCGCTGATTCCGACTCTGCAGCAGATTTTTCCTGACGCGCAGAACACGGCTTCTCCCCTGTTCCCCTCGACCGTCCCGGTCGACGCCCTAACGCCCACCGACGTGCTGGCCGACATCGACCTGGCGGTGCTGCAGGGCGAAATTGGCGTGGCTGAAAATGGGGCCATCTGGCTGCCCGAAGCCAACATGCTCAACCGGGCGCTGCCCACCATCACCCAGCACCTGGTGCTGCTGCTCGACCACCGGCGCCTGGTAGCCACCATGCACGAGGCCTACGCGCAGTTGCCGAGCACCGGCGGCTATGGCAAGTTTGTGGCCGGGCCGTCCAAAACGGCCGACATCGAGCAGTCGCTGGTAATTGGCGCGCACGGCGCGCGTAGTTTGGTAGTGCTGCTGTACTAACTTGGGCGGCGGCCACACCGACGTGGCCCAGTTGTTTAGCTCCCACCCATGAAGTTCTGGTTACTCCTTTCCCTACTCGGCGGCCTCGCTTGCTCTCGCCCGGCGCTTGGCCAAACCACTCCGGGCGCCTCGCCCACTTTCCAGCACGCCGCGGTGTGCGTGAAGGAGCTGGCGCGGAGCAAGACGTTTTACCACACGGTGCTGCAGCTAGAAGAAATTCCCAATCCGTTCAACGACGGGCAGCACGCCTGGTTCAGCCTCGGGGGCGGTTTGCAGCTGCACGTCATTCAGCACGGCTGCCCGACCTCAAACGTCAAGGACAATCACCTGTGCTTGCGGGTGACTGCGTTCAGCGACTATCTGGCGCACCTCGACAAGGCCGGTGCGGTCTACAGCAATCTGGAAGGCAAGACCAAGCAGCGCACCCTCCGCCCTGACGGCGTGCAGCAGATTTACCTGCAGGACCCCGACGGCCACTGGCTGGAAATTAACGACGCGCGCTGAACCGCCAGCCTTTACGGCTTGGCGCTTGCGGCGCCCGTTTTGGCGGTGCGCCACCGGATGACGTGGTATTGCGCGCGGGTGGTGCCCACGTTCTGGATGCGGTGCTGGCGGTTGGGCGCCTGAAACACGACGGACCCGGGCCCGCCCCGCTTCAGCTCGCCATTCACCAAGGCTTCCACGGTTCCCTCCTGCACGATGAACATTTCCTCGTCGGGGTGCTGATGGGCGGCGTGGGCGTACTCGCCGGGGTTGAGCGTAGTGGCGTGCACTTCGAGGTTATTAAGCGTCTCGGTGGGCGTGTCGAAAAACTGCCGACGCTCGCCCACTTTAGTTTTCTCCACTTTCACCGACTTCCACTCGAAAACGGAGGAGGGCAGCGTCGTGGGCTGGTTTTGGCTGGCGACAATGACTAGGGGAATGCTCATCAGAAACACGGTGAGCGCGACTAACACGATTTCTCTTTTCGTCAGCATAGCGGCGAGTGGTTGAGGGTTTAGAACCTGGATTAGTAACGAATTTCGCTGCGGGCGACCAAAAAAGAAGCTGCCCCCAAAGAGAGCAGCTTCTTCAACTTTGGGGTCCATTTAAATTTAAAATTTGACGTTCGGGCTGCTTTCTACGGCCAGTGGCGCTTGGTCTGCAGCCTTGATATTGAGGTTCCTCACCGTCCAGCCAGTAGCGTATTTGATGCTGCCAGCGGTGGCGGCGTTCATAGTAATGTTGATTAGCGTCATGTTTTCGAGCAGCGAGTTGACTTGGCCTTCGGCTTGCACAGCCACCTTGGCGCTCTTCACCCGCACGTTGTCAATCACCACGTTCCTAAAATGCGGGAGGCCTTTTTCGGCGGGTTCTACTTTGCTGAGCATGGCCTTCCAGTGGGGCGGCAGGGTTTCTGCGGTGTAGCCGGCCGGTAGCGTGGAGTAGCTGTAGGCCGGGTTCCAGTTCATAGTCATTTGAATGGCCGTGCCCACGCTTTCCATTTCAATGTCCTCGACGCGAATGTCCTCGACGGTGCCGCCGCGCGTGAGGGCCGACTTGATGCGGATACCCACCTGGGTGCCGTTGGCCTTGAGGCGGCGGGCAATGACGTGCCGGATGCCGCCCGAAGTCTCGCTGCCGCAGGTGAAGAGCCCGCCTCCGGCCCCAGCCACGCAGTCTTGAATGAGGATGTACTCGGCGGGGCGGTTCACGCGCAGGCCGTCCCAGTCGCGGCCCGACTTCAGGCAGAAGTTGTCGTCGTTGCAGTCGATGTCGCACTTCTGAACCAGCACGTAGCTGCTCGAGTCGATGTCGATGCCGTCGGTACTGGGCCCATGGCCGCCGAGGTTGTTGCGGATGGTGATGCCCTCCACGGTCACGTTCTTGGAGTACAGCAGGTGCACCGTCCAGAAGCCAGAGCGCTGCAGCGTCACGCCACGCAGGGTGAAGTTGGTGGCGTTGGCGGCCACCAGCAGGCGCGGGCGCTTGGCGTCGTAGTCCACTATCCAGCGCAGGCCTTTGGGCTCGTAGTCCTTCCGCAAGGCCCAGTAGCTGTCCCAGAAGGGCTTGCCCTGCCCGTCGATGGTGCCCTGGCCGGTGATGGCCACGTTGTCCTGGTCGTTGATGTTGATGAGGGCGGCGGGCCACTTCATCTCGATGCCCGCCACGCGGGTCATGATTTCGGGGTAATCTTTCAGGTCCTGGCTGCCGAGCAGGGTCACGCCTTTGTCGAGTTGCAGCGTGACGCCTTTTTTCAGAAACAGCGAGCCCGTGAGGTACTGGCCGGGAGCGAGCGTGACGATGCCGCCCTTTTGAGCAGCGGCGTCAATAGCTTTTTGGATGGCGAGGGTGTTGAGGGTTTTGCCATCCGCCACGGCGCCGTATGTGGCAGCGGCGAAAATGCCTTTACCGGCGGGCATCGTTCTGGCCCCTACCTGCTTGGTCCACTCCGACGACGTGTCAGCTGGCGCGGTGGCTGGGGCCGGACTCAGCCACGAAAACAAGGAGAGCAGCAGCGTGGGAAGCAGGGTCATCGGGCGGCTGAGCTTCTGGCAAGAACGGAGGAGTTAAGTGACAACGCTGACGTAATGCGCGACAGAAATAGATGAAAAGAGGACTCCCACCCAATCTTTTTCCATCCTGCTACGCACCCGTCAGCGTTATAATTCACTCACATTACAAATCTGCATTTATCTCTAACGCAAAGTGGCTGTTGCAGAACTCCCGACCCGCCTCTGCTTCCTGATTCCAGCGGCTATTACCGGCGGTGACGCTTCCGCCAAAAGAGCAAAATCTGCTTCTCAACGGCTGGTTTAGGCAGGGCCACGGCCAAGCTTGCCTGCCGT